>DBOI01000093.1 GCA_002299245.1 Hydrogenovibrio sp. UBA650 | reverse complement strand
GGAATTTCAAACTTTACCCTAATATAAAATCTTTACAGCGTTGGATTAGCTGGGAGTTGGATGCTAATAGTTTAAACAAGAAGAAGTATGTTAACTTTACAAAAAATACTATTTGGATTGGTGATACCGCTGTAGGAAAAACACTGCGCGATGTTATTCCATGGGATTATGATTACGTATCTTTCGATTGTTACAAGGATTGTCATTTTAATAATCCTTCATCATCAGGCTTTCCTAAAGATAGCATTGTCCCTACAACTGAAAAGCTTGCAAATGAAAACTGGAATCACCAGAAAATTTTTATGATTCCTTATGTTGGCGCAAAACTGACAACGACACAGTGTGAATCTGGATACCCTTGGGTTACAAACCATTTGAGTTGGGTAGAAACTAATTTAGAAGAGTATTTCAATTATGCAGCCGATGAGCAAAACTCAGAGATTGTCGGTCTCCTTCCTTTTTACTGGTACGATACGATTCATAAAGATTGGTGTGGCGCGTATAGGTTTTCGGGCCAAATTGATATATTACAAAGTATTTCAACAAAAATATCTGAACGTGGACTGTCTTGGTAAAGCAAAGATAAAAAGGAAAAGCAATCAATGGCGCTCAACCATTGATTGTAAAAATCCATGCGTTGATTAAGAGTCAATGGTTAAAAAGGAAGCTTAATCAGATAACAGATTATGTATTAATGTTCGTATTTAATGCTTTGCTAGTTGCCTAAGAGGTGAATGTGAATGTGAAATACTTCCTGACCACCGGATTCACCAGTGTTGATTTGAGTTTTGAAACCATCTAGTCCCTGTGATTGTGCAAGTTGAGGCAGAAGCAGCATCATATGCCCCATACAGTCTTTGTGTTCTGGCTTTAAATCAAATAGGGTTGGGATAGGTTGTTTAGGAATGACCAGAAGGTGAACTCGGGCTTTTGGGTTGATGTCATTTATTACGATACATTTGTCGTCTTCATAGACAATCTCAGCCGGTATTTCACGGTCGATAATCTTACTGAAAATAGTCTTATCGTCTTTACTCATGGAGTATCTCCTCTTGTTAGCTGTATTTAACTCTCTTTTGAAGAGTCAAAAGCTGTCGATAAGTGGTTTTAATCTTCTTCTCGGCTGGCCTTCTCAGCGTGTCCTGAAAGGCCGAAGCGACGCTGTAATTCTGTAATAACATCGTTGCTAGACAGATTTTGAGAGGACAATAGTACCATAGTATGAAACCACAAATCAGCGATTTCATAGACTAGGTGCTGTTGGTTTTCCATCGAGGGGTGGTGCTGGAGGTCTTTGGCTGCCATAACCGTTTCAGCAGACTCTTCAGCGACTTTTTTAAGAATTTTTTCCATGCCTTTTTCGTACAAGCTGGCTACATAGGAGCTGTCAGCAGATTCATTTTTTCTGGCTTCGAGAACCGCATCCAGTTCTTTAAGAATATCGCTCATAGTCTTACCTCTATACCTTCTTTTTGCATAGCAAGTTTGGCTTCTTCAACGGTGTGTTGGCCAAAGTGGAAAATGCTGGCCGCTAACACCGCTTCAGCGTGCCCCTCTGTTACGCCCGCGGCCAAGTGTTCAAGTTCTCCAACACCGCCAGAGGCAATGACAGGGATCTTAACACTGTCTGAAATTGCTCTGGTTAATTCAAGGTCAAACCCAACTTTGGTGCCGTCACGATCCATGCTGGTTAAAAGAATTTCACCAGCCCCGAGTTGTTGCATTTTGATTGCCCACTCAACGGCATCAATACCGGTTTCACGGCGCCCGCCGTGGGTAAAGATTTCCCATTTGTTTGGTTCGCCTTCAAGACTGACTTTTTTGGCATCAATGGCGACAACAATACATTGTGAACCGAAAGCATCACAAGCTTCTTGTACAAAAGCTGGATTGAAGATGGCCGCAGAGTTAATCGCGACTTTATCTGCTCCAGCATTTAGCATGGTGCGAATATCTTCAACGCTGCGAATCCCGCCACCAACTGTCAAGGGAATAAATACTTGGCTGGCGACTTCTTCAACCATATGAACGGTAGTATCTCGCTCATGGGCAGTGGCGGTTATGTCAAGGAAGGTAATCTCATCTGCTCCCTGTTCATCATAGCGTTTTGCGACTTCAACCGGGTCACCGGCATCTCGAATGTCTACAAATTGCACTCCTTTGACTACGCGACCATCGTCGACATCAAGGCATGGAATGATACGTTTTGCTAAAGCCATAATAGGTTTCTCAGTTTCTGCACTTGTTATTTGAAAGGTGAAAGTTCATCAGAGAGACTTTGCCCCTCTTGGAAGTTAAGTGTGCCTTCGTAAATTGCGCGTCCGGTAATGGCACCGCTTACACCGTTGGCTTCAATGGTTGCCAGGTTTCTGATGTCATCTAGATTGGTGATTCCACCAGAGGCAATGATTGGAATGTCAACAGCCTGAGCAAGCGCTTGGGTTGCTTCGATATTGACACCTTGCATCATGCCGTCGCGACCAATATCAGTGTAGATAATGGCCTCAACACCGTCATTTTCGAATTGCTTTCCAAGTGTTTTAACTTCATAGTCGGTAACTTCTGCCCAACCATTGATGGCAACCATACCGTCTTTAGCATCTAAACCAACCATGATGTGGCCTGGAAAATTTTTACAGGCCTCGGCAACAAATTCTGGGTTATGAACTGCCTTGGTACCAATAATGCAGTAACTTACACCGGCTTTCAGATAGGCTTCAATCGTTTCAAGATCACGGATACCACCGCCAATTTGAATTGGCAGGTCTGGATAGGCTTCGCGAACTTGATAAACAGCTTCAGCATTGACCGGTTTGCCGTCAAAAGCGCCATTGAGGTCAACCATATGAAGGCGACGCGCGTCTTGACTTACCCAGCGTTCAGCCATGGCGACGATGTCGCCAGAAAATACGGTGGCGTCTTCCATAATGCCTTGACGAAGGCGGACGCACTCACCATCTTTTAAGTCGATAGCAGGAATTAATAACATGTTTAACCTTTATATGATTATTGCCCGTTCCATTCTAGGAAGTTCTTAAAAAGCTGCAGGCCGTGCTCTGCACTTTTTTCTGGGTGGGCTTGAATTGCAAATAAGTTGTCGTGGCTCAATACCGACGGATAAGTGATTCCGTGGGTAGTTTCGCCGGAAATATAGTCGTTGTTTTCTGGCTGCACATAATAGCTATGGACAAAATAGAAACGGCTATCCTGCGGAATTTGGTGCCACAGAGCATGTTCTTTGCTCTGAAGGATTTGGTTCCAGCCCATATGAGGTGTTTTTAGAGGGCTGTCTTCTGCAAAACCAAAGTGTTTTACGTTACCTTTGATAACGTCCATACATTTTACGCCGTCATTTTCATCACTGTGACTCATCAATACCTGCAAGCCCATGCAGATGCCTAGGAAAGGTTTTTCTTTAACGGCGTCTTGAACAGGGTGGATCATGCCGGTGTCTTGAAGGGCTTGCATGCAGGCTTTGGCCGCCCCTTGCCCCGGAAAAATAATGGCGTCAGCAGCATCAATAACTTTAGGGTCGTGAGTAACAGTAATGCGTGTGTTGCTTGGCGCAACATGCTCTGCAGCCTTTGATACTGAGCGCAAGTTGCCCATGCCGTAGTCAATTACGGCAACCAGTTTTTGATCCATTTACAGACTTCCTTTAGTAGAAGGTGTTTTGCCTGCCATACGGTCATCTGCACTTAAGGCCATACGCAGTGCGCGGCCGAAAGCCTTAAAAATGGTTTCGGCTTGGTGGTGTGCGTTGTAGCCACGGATGTTGTCAATGTGCAAGGTAGCATTGCAATGATTGACAAAGCCTTGAAAAAATTCCATAACTAGTTGGGTTTCAAACTTGCCAATTTGTTCACGGCTAAAGTCGCAGTGGAATTCCAGGCCAGGTCGTCCTGACAGATCGATTACAACGCGAGACAGGGCTTCGTCCAATGGCACATAGGCGTGGCCATAACGAGTAATGCCTTTTTTGTCGCCAACCGCTTGTTTGATCGCTTGCCCTAGCGCTATTCCAACGTCTTCTACCGTGTGGTGATCATCAATGTGGGTGTCGCCGTTAGCTTTAATATCAAGATCAATCATGCCGTGACGGGCGATTTGATCAAGCATATGTTCGAAGAATGGCACTCCAGTGTTTAGTTTGGCAGTGCCTTCCCCATCTAAGTTGACCGAAATGTTGATTTGGGTTTCTAGCGTGTTGCGTTCAATTTGAGCGGTGCGCATCTTTAATATGTCCTAATTTTAAGTAGTGAATATGATAACTGAAAATCTTTAGGAAAGGTATTGCGAAGGTAAATGTAGATCGTGTAATTGACTGCCTGATTCCACCGTTTTTAGTACTTAAAACAGGCTTTTTATATAGGCGGTTAATAGATTTTAGCCACTAAAATAACCAAGAAAAATAGTATGGAATTACCAATCTGTAGTATAGCTGTGCGGAGCAGAGGGCATTATGTTGTGGTACATAAAAATATAAGAAATCTATTAAATATATTTGGTAGCGATCATAAATTTTTTTTGGTATTAGATTAGCTTGGGTATATGGGATAATTCAGCTGAATTTCTAGGATGTCTTAGGTCTAAAAGCCCTTTAAACTAACTTACTTTAGTTTTCTTGACTTGGGTTAAGTTTTTAAGAGTTTTGACTGGGATGTGCAAATTCCGAAGCGTTATAATTGGCCCTGAGGAGTCTGTATATCAATATGGTCTGTTTGCAAGGAAGCAAGTATTTTTTGCAAATAATAGATATAAAGACAAAAAATTAAGACTATAGGGGGAATCCACTGATGGATACTACAGCAAAGCCACAATATAATTTTGGTGTGGTCAAGTACTTTACAGTCATGGCTGTTGTGTTCCTTGTGCTAGGTACTTTAATGGGTACTTGGGCTGCGGCACAATTAGCATGGCCTGTATTGAACTTTGATCTTGCAGAAATCACCTTTGGTAGATTGCGCGTATTACATACTAATACGGTAATTTATGCTTTTGGTGGTATGACGCTGATGGCGACATCTTATTACACGGTTCAGAGAACTAACGGTGTAGCACTATGGAGTAATGGTTTGGCCTGGGTCATGGCTATTCTATTTACGATTGGTCTACTTGCGGTTGTTGTTTCGATTGCGCTAGGGATCACAACTGGTAAAGAGTATCACGAGCAGGAGTGGCCTTTGGCTATCGCGATTGCGTTGGTATGGACAATCTATACCGCCAACTTCGTGATGACAATCGCTTCTCGTAACAAAGAAACTCACCCGAACGTTTACGTTTCGAACTGGTTCTTCCTGTCGATGATGGTAATGGTAACTTACCTTTACGTTGTTAACGGTTTGGCAATTCCTACATCACTATATAACTCTTATTCACTATTCGCTGGTGTTCAAGATGCGATGATTCAGTGGTGGTGGGGTCATAATGCGGTAGGTTTCTTCCTAACAGCTGGATTCCTTGGGATCATGTACTACTTCGTTCCGAAGCAAGCACAGCGTCCTATCTACTCATACCGTCTATCAGTTATCCACTTCTGGGCGCTATCTTTTGGTTATGTATGGCTAGGTGCTCACCACCTTCAGTACACAGCGCTTCCTGATTGGACGGGTTCACTCGGCGCAGTAATCTCACTATCGATGATCATTCCTTCATGGGGTGGTGCCTTGAACGGTATGCTTACCCTTTCAGGTGCTTGGGATAGACTTCGTACTGACTACATCCTTCGTTTCTTGATCATCTCTTTGGCATTCTATGCAATGTCGACGTTCGAAGGTCCTGTAATGTCAGCAAAAACAGTAAACGCTCTTTCTCACTACACTGACTGGACAATCGGTCACGTTCACTCTGGTGCATTGGGATGGGTTGCGATGGTTTCGATTGGTGCGATTTATCATATGGTTATGAAGCTTTGGAATACTGAGATGTATTCCATGCAGTTGATTAACTTCCACTTCTGGTTGGCAACGATTGGTACTGTTTTCTACATCGTAGCGATGTGGGTATCAGGAATCATGCAAGGTCTAATGTGGCGTGCTTATGATGAGTACGGAACACTAGCTTATACCTTTGCGGAATCTGTTGCGGCGATGCATCCATACTACGCAATGCGTGCATTCGGTGGATTGCTGTTCTGGCTAGGTGCTGTGATTATGCTATATAACGTGGTTATGACAATCCGTATGGCGAACGCAAAAGAGAAATCTACTGGCGCGGTTGAAGCACACGCGTAGATAATTAGATTATGTGGCTGAATTGTTACAACGGTTTAGCCACATGAAAACGGACTTTTATGGGTTGAGGAGCACATAATAATGGCTGAAGATAACAAACCTAAAAATTTTCAGGAAAGGATCGAACAGAATGTTTTTGGTCTATTCCTGTTTACAGCCCTGTTGGTGTCGATAGGAGGTATCGTTGAAATCGTACCTTTGTTCTATCTTAAATCAGCAGTCGATTACACAGAAAAAACCGATAAATACGGTAACGCCAAAAATGAAAAGTTCCCAGAGCTGGTTTGGGAGCGGACATTCACTCAAGATGAAAATGGCAATTTAGTTTCTGAGAAGGCATTGTATAAATTTGACAAAAATGGCAAGCCTGTTCTGGCAGACTGGAAACCAGGTGATGGGGTTCGTCCTTATACTCCGCTTGAGTTAGCGGGTCGTGATCTTTATATTCGCGAAGGTTGCTATATCTGTCACTCTCAAATGATTCG
>DBOI01000098.1 GCA_002299245.1 Hydrogenovibrio sp. UBA650 | reverse complement strand
ATCGGGCCAGTGGATGAGCTTAGGTAACTCGCAATAAATAACCCACCATTATTTATCTAGTGGTTGAATCGTCACACAATATTTTGGCAGTGAAGCATGTCTGTCTAATCTGTCAGAAATGGCTTTAAACAATTTTTTCCCTACCTTGATTCCTTTTATATATGTGGTTTCAATTAAGCTCACAACAGGATGAAGACCCTTCCATGTCATGGTTTTTGCCCATTCCAAGGTGATTTCTATGGAGTTCAATAGTGTAGCATTCCAGTGGTTTTCAAGTATTCCCCACGTACGTTCAATTGGGTTGTATTTGCTATGATAGGGAGGATAGTAGGCCAATACTATTTCCAGGTTATTCTTATCTGCAAACTCAACCATCCTTTTCATGAATTGTGTTCTGCTACTTGAGTTTTGCGGTCCGTTGTCTAAATTGATCACTAACTGATTGATATGAGAATAATTATTTTTATTGTCGTCCCACCATTGCTCAACACAGTCGACAATAAAATCACTGGTCTCAAATGAAACACCAAAAATAATCGTGAGAAAACCTGTCATCATATTCAAAATCCCAAAGGGTGATAATTTGGGTTTAATGCCCATGTCATGGTCATCGGCTTGCAAAGCCTTTTGGCATCGTGATGTGCCACCACGGGATGAATTACCACCAAAGCTAAGGTCAGACCACCTGATCTCGCGGAAATTACTTTGACCCGAGTTTAAAAATCATCCTTAAATTAGTTCGCGGAAATCGGGTTTCTGTGGTATTAAGCTCATCGCATAATTTATGTATTGCGGCATCATAGCTTCGATTTGCCAAATGATGTAACCGTATCGTTAATGTCCCTTGCTCATGATCTGGAATCAGATCTGCCTCACCACTATAAATTGCACGCAATAGGCTACGCACTTCATCAGGACGAGTGAGTGTTTCTCTTAATAGGTTGGCCATGGCCGTTTCAGCACGATAGGCAATCATTTTGATGGTATCGATGAAATATTTGCTTTGAGTGCTCAGTTGCTCGAATTGTTCTTTCTCAGGCAAATCTTTCACTTTAATGTGATGAGGGACCTGTTTGCGCTGTTCTTTGAGCGTCCTGATCTGTTCCTGAAATGCTTCTATTTCTTCCTGACAAGCCGTCTTCTTTTGCAGAAAGGGTTCAACTTTTTCAGGTTCAATGGGAGCATCCAGTGTCAATGTGGCAAACCGAGCCAGTAGTCGATTCAATTTTCCCTGGCTTGATTTTATTTGGCTATCCAGTTGACGATAGTCCGGGTTAACCACTTCTGTGGACTCGGAAACAGGTTCTGTGCAATATTCTACAAGCTTATCCAATCCAAAGTGTTCACGGCAGTATTTAAAGAAGTTTTCTTGAGACCACCTGGCGAACATGGCGACGGCTAGGGGGATCATGTCTGAACGATAATCGGTTCCGACAATACTGGTCTGGTGACCTTTCTGTGTCAGCTTGCGTATTTCTCGCACCCAAAGACCATTGCTTAAACAATGGCCCCGCTCAGCCAGTTTGAGTTCTGTTTGCTCACCTGAAGACAGGGTGACTTGATGAGGGTAAAACTCATCTTCCGACCAGTTTTCACCAGGATGTTTATGATAGGTTAAACAGGCGACCCGCTGCGCTTTCAAGCGTTTAAAATAAGAGGGGCTATAAGATTCCCTGTCGCACACCAAGGTAAATCGGTGCAATAGCGGATCGGCGGCGAGTTCCTCTGCGCTGACAAAGTCCGGCAAGGTTTTTTCGAGACGGGGCAGAATGTCATTTTCAATGACCTTGATCATGCCAGGATCGACGGCCTTGTTGATCACCATAAAAGGCTGGCCGTCCATCGCATTGACCCAATAATCGGTTGTCGCTCGCAAACACAATTTTTGACGGGCAACGTGGTGACGCGGAAGTTTTGTCTGCTGTCCATTGTAGACGCGGACATGACCATCAATATAAAGGATGCTGGCCTGTTCAGGGGCACTTTGCATCCATTCTTTGCACAGTGCTTCACTCCATTGCAGGGCGCCATCGTCTTGTGTGAGCTGTTTGATTTTACGCCGCAGGGTGCGAACTTCGGGAATACGATCCAGTCCGATCAGTTTCCCCCATTCGCCGGGTGCGCTATAGCGCAAGGATTCAATGGATTTGAGCCGTACCAATGCAGTAAAGGCCAGAATGATGAGCAGACTGTCCAGTCCATAGTAACCTTTGCTGAGTTTGAAAAAGTGTTCACTGGTTTTTAGCAGTCCGGTGACCAATAAAGCGGGCAAAGCAAATAGCACACCGCCTTTAGGTACATCCTGTACTGGCTGAAAATCCGGTGCTACCGATTCGTCCAGCTTCCCAATGCTGGCAGCCAGCCGTGCTTCAGAATTCTGAGCGCCCATACCCATGGGCGCCGCATTATCCTGCTCACTCCGTTCACTTTTACTGCTTAACGTCGCCGACTCTTTTTTTTACTGTTTTTATGCAAGCGTCCAGCACGAATCGCTTTACTGAACGTATCGCGTTTTATATTTAATTGATCAGCTGCATCACAGGGTTCTTGGCCTTCGCTTAATAATTGCTGAGCTGCCTGCAAAACTTCATCCGTCAAAACAGCGGCTCCCCTTGTGTTTTTCGGAGCATAAAATCCTTGCACTCCCTGTTCTTGATAGCGTTTAACGGCACGTTTGACGCTAATTGGCGTGACGCCAAATGCACGAACGATGTCCATTTGTTTGACATAGCCGTTGGTATAAAACTGAGCCGTAATCATTTGGAACGATGCATCATCGTTCTCGTCATGTGTAAAAACGGGCAAGGTTCCATAAAAGTAGGTAATACGACCCTCTCGCTTTTCAGCGGCAAGATCATGGGTTACTAAGATTGAGCCTTCTGGAAACATAGGAAGTTGTCGCTGAACCATGGGGATTTTCCGGCAAGTGTTGACGAGGGAATTTTACGAATAATATTAAAGAGGTATCATTACAGAATCTGACGGATTTGGGAATAGTTGATTGACTTTATATGGAGTGGCATCGGCTAGCCATTGATTTTAAAGTAATTAAATTGAAATCTGGAGGTGCTTATATGAACACCGAGATCAGGTGGTCTGAAGTTATTGATTCAGGTAATTGATTATTACCATCAGGCATTAAAAGACAGCCCGGAAGCCTTGGCTTATTTG
>DBOI01000072.1:2762-21756 GCA_002299245.1 Hydrogenovibrio sp. UBA650 | reverse complement strand
TTTGCACAATATTTAGCGGAGGCTTGATTTAACTCTCTGCAACAACTTGGTTAATGATTTCATATGACCCCCACAAGGAGTCAGAGCTGTTTGATTGGGTTGTGCAAGAGTGCAAACACAATCAGATACACTTAAATGTATTGGTTGTTGTACAAGACTTAAGTTATGAGATTTTTAAATGGTTTGAAGAACATGACCATCAAGGCATTCAGCAGTGGCAAATCGACAAGGAAACCTTTAAACGTCAAGATTGGATTAAGCAGGCAAATGAGGCTGGTGTAAGTATTTCTCTTGAAATCCAGTTTGGTAAGATGTTTTATCAGGCGATTTCTTATGGGCTTGAAAAACAAACCGAGTTATTAATTAAACTAGCTGATGATATAGAAGAGCAACAGAGTTTTTTATTCAAAAGTGATGATTGGCATTTACTGAGAAAGTCACCGCTGCCACTTCTGCTGTATCGGAAAAATACCAATTTACCTTTTGGCAAGGTTATGGCGAGTCTGGATGTTGATGTGGACATTCAGCCATACCAAGCTACCGAATTGAATCAGCAGTTATTGAAATGGACGCAACGCCTGGAGAGTCAAGCATCGATCAATGTGGTTCATGCTTGGCAGGCTCAAATGGAGAATTTGGTTAAGCATTGGGATACCGACTTAAGCGAACAGCAATTTATTGAATTGAGTGAATATTTGTATTCTCATCATAAAAATGCGCTCAATATTGAGGTACAAAGTTTTGGTTTGATGCAACAGGATGTGAAATTCTTTTTTTGCGAAGGAGAACCGGCTGAAGCAATTGCACAAACTGCTGAAAAACAGGGTGTTGACTTACTGGTACTGGGAACTTTGGGGAGAGGAGGCATCCCTGGATTACTGATTGGTAATACCGCTGAAGATTTATTGGAAAGAATCAATTGTTCGGTACTGGCTATAAAACCAGCAAGCTTTCATACCCCAATCACTCTGGACAAATCTTAGAACCTAGCTGGAGACTTATGCTGTTTCAGCGGTGTTACTCAGAAGCCTATGATTTGGTTGCTTGAGGGGGCGATGTTCTGTCCAGATAAATGGTTGTCACTCGCAAGATTATTGAGCCCGGCTTATAGACCTTGGAGCTCAGAATCGTAATGTGCCGTTGCTTTGTTCCTCTTTTGGCAAACAAAGCAAGCTAGGGGCAGAGGCCTGTAGATTTTATTCAGCAAGGATTTGCAAAAACAGCAGGCCTCTCAAATATATAAGGTAAGATTTCTGAGGCCTGTTAAACTTATTCGCCTTCTACAATGGTAAAGCCAAGGTTTTTCCAGTTCATCATTCCACCGCGATAGTAGTAGATTTTGTCAGCCGGGAAACCATTTTCAATCATGCGTTTCATGGCGATTCCAGACTGAGGGCAAGCCGGGCCGTTGCAGAAACCATAAACCTTTTTAGCAGATGAACAGTTCCAGTCTTTACCTTGTTTTTCACAACCGACTTCATCAAGCCTGAAAGAGATTTCGTTATAAGGAATATGTACTGCGGTAGGAATGGTGCCTTTAAGGTAGTGTTTTTCACTGCGCATATCAATCAATATTGAATCGGATTGTTTCATACTTTGTAAAACTTCCAACTCGGTAATAGGATGAATACCTGGGGCTGGAATTAGCGCTTGTATCCAACCATTAATTGGAGCACATTTGGTACGTTTTCTAGTGATGGTAATTGCGTCATCGCCTTCACCAACTTGGTAGGCTTTGGTTTTATCTTTCTTGGAGAATATTTTTATGTTATCGCCCGTTTTTGCCATTAGTGATAGCGGTAACAACATAAGAGTGAATAAAAGCAGTGCTTTTTGCATTTTTTACCTTCCTGGTTGATTAATTCCTAACTCAGTATTTTTTGTATCTACACGGATACAGCTTGTCTATATCAGACACTGAGATGCGAGTTAGGATTATGAGAGTTGAAATTCAGAGTCTGTGCAACAACCGATCTTGGCTGTTGCACAGCGGCTTCTAATTTAGAAGTTGTATATACCGATTAAGCGGGTGTGAGCCATAGTCAGATCTGCACCATTGAAACCATCGTATTCACTGGTACGAATAGCGTGAGTCAGGATTAATCTTGCTTTCTTCATCGGTTTCCAGATTAGTTTGATATCCGTCTCGGTTGCATCTTTTTGTGCTTTGATGTCTGGAGAGAATGTTTCAGGCATACCCGGTACACCAGGACCTACATAGCGACCTTCGTAGTCGAAGAACGGAGTAGTCTTTGATTTACCGTAGTTAGCATAGCTCGCCTTTACAATAAACTTAGGGCTGAATGAATAGCGACCTTCAACTTTGTAGGCTGTGACATCTTCACGATACTCGTTACGCGAGAACTGTGAACTTGTGTAACCAGGGTCACCACTAAATGCATTGAACATTCCAGAGTTTCCTGAACTCTTGTTAGCCGCCACGTAAGCGCCCCATTTCTTGTTTTTAAGCTCTGCTTTTAAACCAACCAGGTTGTAATCGATTTCACCAAAGGTCGCTTCAGCCAGTGCGTCACCAACTTCGTTTTGAGCCATCGCTTGTCCGCTGATAACCAGTTTTTGCTTGGTTGGCTTAAACTTAGTTGTATAAGTCATTTCACCGTACAGTGCATTATAGATGTCATGTGCATAGTAATCCCAAACCGAGAAGTTTAGCTTTTTAGATACTCTGTAAGAAGCATTTACCACTGTCAGGCCATCAGTATCTTCTTTGGTTCCTACGCCAAGTGCAATGTCAGCAATATCATAGAATTCCATTACTTCAATATTGCTGTCATCAAGGCCTAAAGTACGCTGAGTAACACCACCAGTGCTGGTTCCTTCACCGATCAAACCGTACTCATTGGCTGCACGTGTACCAAGAGACATTTTGTTGATGTGTGCTAGACCAACTCGGAATTGTTTGTTTATTTTGTAAGACCCGCCGATCAGCTGGTGAAAGTCTGGAACCGTACTTTCCGCACTATTGGTGAGTGGAGAACTAAATTTTTTGCGACCTACATAGGCATATAGTTTCTTATCGTAGTAAGAGCCATAGACTTCACTGAACTGTGCCGCAAGTTGACCTTCTAGATCATTGTCTGGTTTGTAAAGACCACTAGCAGGTCTTTTTTTACCAGCGACTACATCTGTATCAGCGACGCCAAAAATATCGCCTACTGCATGGAATTGAACACCCATACCGAAGTTATTCACTCTTGGACTGATGTATTTAAGTTGTAGCATCCAGCCCTGACCGCTATTTGGATCGTAGCCATTGTCCTTAGCATCGACTACGTGCTGAAGTTTTACTTGTCCGCTGAGCTTGCCAGTAGAAGCTTTCTTCTTGGCTTTATCGGCTGCCATTGCGCTGCCAGAAGCAAGCGAAAGTGCAATAGCGCCCACAATCGTTTTAGTTTTAATGGCCATTAAAGATTTCCTTTTCTTAAAAGTTCATAAAAAATTATAAAAAACGGTTGCTTAAGCAAAAAACTCTAAGTCTATGAAAAGTCTAAGTAATAGTTAGGTGGTCATACACATAACTAAATATATTAGAGTTTGCTTAAATTAGTTGGGCGCTATTATGCCTATAAGCAGTAGATGATTGCAACAATTTTATGCGGTGATCAATAATGCTTATGGTTTAGCCATAAAAATATTTATTGCAAAGATAAGAAAAATAAAATACTATTCGTCATAACTTGCTTTGTTGCATTAATAGGTTTTATTTATATCAATATATAAGGATATTCTTATGAAAAAGTTTTTTATGGTTTTTTTCACTCTATTTGTTCTTGCTACTTCTAACGTAGCTCTTGCTGAAGGTTCTTCTGATGGAGCTCCTGAAGAGCAGAAAAAAGATGCAGCTGAGTGCTAATTTAATGGTCTGAGCTTATTCAGTATTTTGAGTTGTAAGCTTGGATTGTTGTCTAAAGGTGGTTATGAGTTTTTTCTGGTAAAACACCTGTTGGCATATGAAACTCGGTCAAGATTGAATGATAAGAATTCAATTTTGGCCGAGTTTTTTTATTTAAGTTGTTTTTTCAGAAGCCGATAAACCCTCAAATTTCTTTTCATATTCACTTTCTCTTTGCCTGAATCCCTGCCTTGGCGGTTGCTGTTTTCATCAATAATCCCCACCAGATTTAATTTTTTACAAAAAAAATAGAAAAAATCCCCACTTTGATTTTTAAAAGGGCTTGGTTGAGCTTTTGTGTCTATATATTGTTGCTTAAGAATATTTTTTATCTATATATTGTGCTTTGCTTGTTTAGCTTTGCGCTGAGATGATTCTGTAAACAAATACAATTTGTTGCAAATTTAAGTTAAAAATAGTTTTTTAATTGTTTTGTATCTACTTGAAATAAATGGATAAATTGTTTTTAGAGTTTTTCCGTTTTTTGTGTCATAAGTGCCCTAAGTTGTTGTCTATCAATGAAAAATCACCAATACCTCTGTTGACAGTGCTCAGAAAACTACTTATAGTGGCGCTAAGTGGTGGAAAGTGGTGAAAAGTGGATAAATGCTTTTTTTCAGAGGAATCAATTCGGTCAATTTAGATGCTAAGGGGAGAATGGCTGTCCCTAAAAAGTATCGTGACTCTATTGCTGAAGCGAGCGATAACCAACTTGTAGCTACGATTGATTTACATAGTCCGTGCCTTCTTATTTATACCTTGGATGAGTGGGAAGTCATTGAGCGCAAATTGATGTCTATGCCAAATGTTGACCCACAGGCTAGATTGTACCAGCGTTTGCTCTTGGGGCATGCCACTGAAATGGAAATTGATTCTCAAGGACGAGTATTACTTCCCGCACTGCTTAGAGAACATGCAAAACTGGATAAGCCTGCCATTTTGCTGGGGCAGGGCAATAAATTCGAACTCTGGTCTCAAGAGGCCTGGGATGCAAACCGTCCAGAAATGTTGGATACGGTTGCGACAACGGATGTATCTGAAGCTTTGGCGAGTCTGAGCTTGTAATGGCTGATTCTCAACAGATACATTTTTCAGTTCTTTTACAAGAATCTTTACAAGCCCTGAATATAAAACCTGATGGGGTTTATATTGATGGCACCTTTGGCCGTGGCGGCCACTCGGCTGAGATTTTAAAACAGCTGGGTGAGAATGGTAGGTTGATTGCCATTGATCAGGATCCAACTGCAATTGAATATGCAGAGCAGAATTTCAACGATCAACGTTTTGAAATTCAGTACGGCAGTTTTGAAGAGATCAAGACTTACGCTGATAGTCGTGGACTGCTAGGCAAAGTCGATGGCATTTTGCTTGATCTTGGAGTCTCATCGCCGCAGCTGGATGATGCAGAGCGTGGTTTTAGCTTTATGCGCAAAGGTCCGCTTGATATGCGCATGAATCCAGAAGAAGGCTTAAGTGCTAAACAGTGGCTAAAACAGATTGATGAGAAGACCCTGAAACTTGTTTTACAGAATTACGGCGAAGAGCGTTTTTCGGGTCGTCTAGCCCGAGAAATTAAATCGGCCTCGGATAGGGATGAGCTGCAAACTACTTTGGATTTGGCTGAGTTGGTAAAAAGAGTCTCGCCAAAGACCGAAAAGAATAAACATCCCGCAACTCGTACTTTTCAGGCAATACGGATTGCTGTTAATAGAGAGTTGGATGTACTTAAGAATGTTTTGGAATCAGCAGTAGAGGTGCTGGCTCCAGGGGGAAGGCTGGCAGTGATCAGTTTTCACTCATTAGAAGATAGGATTGTGAAGGTATTTATCCGAGATCAATCCAGAATAAAAGATTTGTTTCCTGATTCGCCTGTTCAACTTGAAGTCGTTGAGCCGGTTATAAAGAAAGTAGGAAAACCCATTTTTCCAACCGCGGAAGAGTGTAAGCAAAACTCAAGATCGAGAAGTTCGGTATTGAGAATTGCAGAAAAAATTTAAATTAATTTTAGTTATTACATTATCTTGTTTGTCATGCAGATTAAGGGGATCGCGTCATGAATTTTATAGGAAAAGAAGTCACTCCGGTTAAAACACCAGGTATGCCGATTATTAAGGTTGTAGGCCTTGGCGGCGGCGGCGGTAACGCAGTAGATTATATGGTGCGTTCCAATGTACAGGGTGTTGAGTTTATGTGCGCTAACACAGACGCTCAAGCGCTAGAAAATGCCTCGGTAGACACTTGCATTCAGCTAGGTTCGAATGGTCTGGGAGCAGGAGCGGATCCTGAGCGTGGCAAGCAGGCTGCTAAAGATGATATTGATTCTGTCAAGAAACAACTGGAAGATGCTGACATGGTATTTATAACCGCTGGAATGGGTGGTGGAACCGGGACAGGATCGGCGCCAGTAATTGCTGAAGCGGCTCGTGAGATGGGTATTTTAACTGTTGGTGTTGTGAGTAAGCCGTTTAATTTTGAACGCCGTAATCACATTGCTGATGCGGGTATTGAAGAGTTAGCTGAACAGGTTGATTCTTTAATAACTGTGCCAAATGACAAGTTATTGAAAGTGCTTGGACGTGATTTTGTTCTTGCCAAGGCGTTTGATTATGCAAATGAAGTTTTGCACGGCGCGGTGCAAGGTATCTCTGAGTTGGTTACCCGTCCAGGTATGATCAATGTTGACTTTGAAGATTTGCGCACGGTAATGGGTGAGCGCGGCATGGCAATGATGGGTGTTGGACACTCAACTGGTGAAGATAGAGCGATCAAGGCCGCAGAAAAAGCGATTGCAAACCCTCTACTTGAAGATATCTCGGTATCTGGTGCTCGTGGCCTGCTGGTAAATATTACCAGTGGTCTTGATTTTACTCTTGGTGAGTTCAATGAAGTAGGTGATGTAATTGATCAGGTTGCGGCTCCTGAAGCCAAGGTGATTATCGGTACTTCAATTGATGAGACTATGAATGAAGAAATTCGTGTCACAGTGGTGGCAACTGGTTTAGATGCAGCAACGGGTTCAGAAGTTGTTAAACCAAATCTACAGGCCGTCAAAGCAAACAATCAAAAAGCCAAACAGGAAGAGCAGCAGGCTGAGGCTGAACAAGCTGAACAGGTTGAAGTGGCTCAGCAGGCTAAAGTTGCAGCAGAAAAACCTGCGCAACCAGAATTGTTGAAAACAGAGAAGGAAGTTGAGATTCCGAAGATGGTTGTCAATGGCCCTGCCACAGGTGGAATGGACTCATCAAACTATCTAGATATCCCTGCTTTCCTTCGTCGTCAGGCAGACTAAACATCTAAGATGACAGTCGAAAATTTGATTTACAAACAAGAATCATGATTTTGGCAATCTAGGAAGGTTTGAGATGAATAACCGATCCCTGAAACCCACCCACTTAATGGATTTTAAGTGGAGTGGGTTTTTTTTGTTTACGCTAGCTGGGTTAATTTTGGTTACTTTGCTGGCTATCGTTCACTTACAACATCAGATTCGCAGCTTGGAATCTCAGTACTATAGCTCTATGCAACAGAACTTACTCGCCAAAGAAGAGTGGGGCAAGCTGATGCTGGAAAAAAAGCATCTGACCTCTCCGGTAATGGTAGAAAAGGTAGCCCGAGAACAACTTGATATGTCGCTGGATAAAGCTCATTTTAGAGAGGTTTATCTCGAGCCTGAGATGGCAGAACCTACGGTACAAATCCCCGTTCCAGTTGAACAAATTATCTCAAAATTAGAGCCTGCTGATGTCCATTAAGCGTGACTGGGTTGTATTCACTATTATTGTTGCAGGTTTTATTGGGCTAGCAGTCAGAGCCTTCTATGTACAGGTTGTAAGCACGGATTTTCTTCAGCAAGAAGCTGATAAGAGGCAAATTCGAACCATTTCAATCCCGGCACCTCGCGGCGAAATCTATGATCGCAATGGCAGTTTACTTGCCTTAAGTACCCCTATGGCATCAGTATGGGTTGATCCAAAAGTCGTAGTTAAACACGAAGTTAACTATCACCGTTTTTTAGAACTAATGAAGTTAACCGATAGTCAGTTAAATCAGATAGCAGAAAAAAATCGCCATAAAAAACTGAGTTTTATTCAGCAGTTTAATGATTCTGATACGGCTCAAAAAATTGTCGAGCTTGATCTGCCCGGTGTCTATATCAAAAAGGTTTCTCTGAGTTTTACCAACCAAGGTAAGCAGATCATTGTTGATAAGTTGCTACCATCTCTATGGGTTGATACAGGCCTGTTAAATCGCTACCGATACACTCCAGACTACTTAGCAAGAATTTTACAGAGGCCACGAGCAAATATTGCTAAAAAGATCTATCAAAACGGCAAACGCCGTTTTGTTTATTTAAAGCGAGGCCTAGTTCCGGATGTCGCAAAACAAATCGATGAATTGAGGCTGACCGGTGTTTATACTCAAGGCGAATATAAACGTTACTTTCCGGCAGGTGAAAGTATTGCCAACCTAATTGGCTTTACCAATATTGATGACAAGGGTATCGAAGGCGTTGAGCTGGCTTATAATCAGTGGCTGCAAGGTAGCCCAGGTAAAAAACAGGTTGTCAAAGATCGCGCAGGTCATGTGATTGATTTTATCAAGGATGTTAAAGCTGCCAAGCCAGGTAATTCAATGACACTGAGTATTGATCAAAACTTGCAGTACTTCGCTTACAGGGCGTTGAAAAAAGTCATGATTGAACATCAAGCTCAATCGGCGAGTACCGTGATACTTGATGTCAAAACTGGTGAGATATTGGCTATGGTTAGTTTGCCAAGTTTTAACCCCAATGATGCACTACAGCGAAAGGGTAGAGGCCTTAAAAACCGGGTTATTACCGATTTGATTGAACCGGGTTCAACCATGAAACCGTTTATTGTTGCCAAAGCACTAGATGCCGGTACGATTGATTTGAATTCTGTTATTGATACTTCACCGGGCTCAATTCGAATTCAGGGTAATCGAATTACAGATACTCATAACAATGGCAAGATCACGCCTTTGCAGGTTATTCAAAAGTCCAGTAATGTTGGAGTCGCAAAAATTGCACTTGGTTTGACTCCAGAGCAGCAGAGAGAGTTCTGGGCGGAACTGGGTATTGGTCAAGAGAGCGGGCTTTTTTTACCAGGTGAGACGCACGGCTACTTGAAACCTTTTCAGCAGTGGCGCGATATTGATCAAGTTTCAGCCTCATTTGGCTATGGTTTTAATACTAATCTGCTCGGTTTGGCGCATGCCTATTTACTACTTGCCAATAACGGTCGAATGCTGCCGCTGAGTTTAATCAAAGTAGATAATATTCCAGAAGGCAAGCAGGTTATATCCGAAACTACTGCCAGAAGTGTTTTGGAAATGATGGAAACGGTTGTTGCCGAGGGAGGAACAGCTCCTAAAGCTCAAGTGTCTGGTTATCGAGTGGCCGGTAAAACAGGAACCGTTCATAAGACCAAAACAATTGGCGGCTATGAAGAGAATACCTATATGTCGCTGTTTGCTGGTGTTGTACCGGTTTCTGATCCAAATATGGTTATGGTTACTGTGGTAAATGAACCAAGTCGTGGTATTTACTATGGTGGTTCTGTAGCCGCTCCGGTTTTTAGAGAGGTCATGCAAGAGGCCTTGAGAATGAGAAATGTCAACGCTGATGCCAAGGTAGAAGGTTGATGGAAAGGCTTGATTCTATTGAGCGGAAAACAAAAACAGTTATTGATCTGGTCAGCTTTGTAGATCGACAGTTTGCTGGCACTGTTTCAACTCTGACGCCAGAATCTATTTTTGAACCTGATCGGCAAATAAAAAATATTAGCCAGGATTCTCGCAAAATAGAAAAAGATGATCTGTTTATTGCTCTGCAAGGTGAAAAGTTCCACGGTTTAGATTTTATAGAGGATGTTTTATCTCGACAGCCAGCGGCAATTATTAGTGATAAGCCATTAGTTTCTGAAACTAACAAGCTGATTGCTAAGGTTTCAGAACCGCCATTGATTGTTGTGATTGAGCAGGTCGCTGAGCATTTAGGTGATTTGGCCAGTTGGTTCTATAACCGTCCTAGCCAAACCATTAAGGTTGTTGGTATTACCGGAACCAATGGCAAAACTTCCTCGGCTTTTTTCACCGCCCAGTTACTGGAGAGCTTTAATCAAAAAGTCGCGTTGATAGGTACTCTCGGCAATGGGCCTCTGAATAACCTTCAAGCAACTGCAAATACCACACCAAGTGCAATTGACGTTCAGCGCCTATTATCGGATTTCTTGCAACAGGGTTACGAGTGGGTGGTTATGGAAGTTTCCTCACATGCGTTAACTTTGGGTCGAATCCAAGCCGTTGAATTTTGTACGGTTGCACTGACACAAGTGACACGTGATCATATCGATTTTCACGGTTCTGAGGAAAGCTATCGTGAAAGCAAAGCCAAGCTGTTCACCGACTATAAAACCAAAAATAGAGTTATTAATCTCGCGGATCAGCTTGGCAGGCAGATTTATGATGAGCGCGAAGGTGAAAGTCAATATTGGGGATATAGCAGTGCTAATTCCGACCAGGCAGAATTGAAAATACTGGCATCAGAATTGACGCTAGACGGTATTGAGGCAAAAGTTGAGAATAACACTGAAACTGCAAATCTATCGTTGCCTTTGATGGGCGCCTTTAATACTGAGAATGTGCTTTGCGCAATGTCAATTCTGCTGGTTAATGGCTTTGCTTGGAATCGAGTTTGCATAGCGTGCAAGCAACTGCTTCCAGTTTCTGGGCGAATGCAAATTTTGCATAAGTTAAGGCAAGCTGACCCAACAGTGATTATCGACTTTGCTCATACTCCAGATGCATTGTTGCAAGTTTTACAAGCTATAAGAGGCCATTTAAACTCTACAACTGGCAAACTGATCGTTGTATTTGGTTGTGGTGGAAACCGTGATCAAGGCAAGCGACCGATAATGGCAGGAATTGCTGAGAAGTTGGCGGATAAGGTTGTTATTACCAGCGATAATCCCAGGTTTGAAAATCCAATGACAATCATTGATGAAATAAAGCAAGGCCTGTTGAATCCAAGTCAGGTTATCACTGAAGTAGACCGAACTGCCGCGATTTCTGAGACATTGAACAATTCTAACAGTGAAGACGTTATATTGATTGCTGGTAAAGGTCATGAGGATTACCAGGAAATTAAAGGTGTAAAACAGCCTTATAGTGACATTGGTGTAGTAAATGAATGGTTTTCCAGAAATGATTGAAGGTGATATTGAACAGATGGTAAATGAGTTGCAGCAGCAGATTGGAGAATCTTTGGATCAACAGGGCGATAACCGTTTTTGCTGGACTTTGGAAGATTTGCTAGAGGCTACTGAAGGCGACCAGCTTGGCCCGGTAGTTAACGCAGATAAGATCTGCTTTGATTCAATTAGCACCGATACTCGTACTATTAAGCCGGGCGCACTTTATATTGCAATTAAAGGCGAAAACTTTGATGGTCACGCTTTTATTGATCAGGCTGTAAAACAGGGTGCCGCGGCAGTTTTAACAGAGCTTGATTCTGTTACATCTGTTCCTGCTGTACAAGTTGAAAATACCAGGGCGGCTCTTGGGCAGTTTGCACGCTGGCACCGTTTGAAAATGCCTGTTAAAAAGCTGGTTGCAATTACTGGAAGCAACGGAAAAACTACCGTTAAAACACTGCTTCAAAGTCTGTTTTCAGCAAATGGTAATACACTGGCTACTGAAGGCAATTTAAACAATGATCTGGGAGTGCCAAGAACTCTGTTGAATCTTCGCCCTGAACACGAGTATGCCATTATCGAAATGGGGGCAAACCATAAAAATGAAATAGATTATTTGACCTCATTGGCTTTGCCGGATATTGCGATTCTGAATAATGCTGCTGGTGCCCACTTGGAAGGTTTTGGCAGTTTGCAAGGAGTTGTTGAGGCCAAAGGGGAAATTTTCAGAGGCCTAAATCAGATAGAACATAGACCAGCAGGGGTTGCTGTCGTTAATACCGATTCTTATGGTTATGACTACTGGATAGATGAACTAGAAAGGCTTAATGTAGAGAATATCATGAGCTTTGGCAGCTTGGAGCAGGCTGATGTTCGACTATCGGATTTTTCCTCCACAGAGAATGCTGTAAGCTTCGGTTTGAATATTAATGGTGAGCAGCACTCAGTGACTATGCCGGTTTTGGGAAAACACAACGCAATGAATGCTGCAGCCTGTGCAGCGGTTTGTTATGCTGCTGGATTAGACTGGTCGCAGTTTGGGCATGTTTTAAGTCAGTTTGCCGGGGTTGCCGGTCGCTTGCAAAAAAACAGAATAAGCTGTGGTTGGTTGATCGATGACAGTTATAATGCAAACCCTGAGTCAGTTAAGGCTGGAATCGATGCTGTAACCGCTTTGCCAGGGGATGCAATTCTCTGCCTGGGAGCCATGGCTGAAGTTGGTGAAACTTCGACGCAAGCTCACCGTGAAGTCGCAGAGTACGCAAAACAGAAAGGGGTGAGCCACCTGTTTGTGTTTGGCTCTGAAGCGCAGAAGATGCCTAGCGTTTTTGGTACCAATTCAGACTACTTTGAATCGCATCAGGATCTTTTTTTGGGGCTTGAAGAGCTGCTGAATAAGAGTTGTGAAACTCAGCAGATGAATATTCTAGTCAAAGGTTCCAGAAGTGCTGCTATGGAAAATGTTTCCAAGCCCATTTTAGAAAAGTTTAAGGTAAATTAGGAAGAGTAATGCTGGTCTATTTAACCGAGTATCTTCAACAATATATTTCTGGTTTTGGTGTGTTCAGTTATATTACCATGCGCGCCATTATGAGTGTGTTAACGGCTTTAACCCTCTCTTTTCTAATTGGCCCGGCAATGATTCGCTGGTTGACTCGTTTAAAAGTTGGCCAGTCAATTCGTGAAGATGGCCCTCAAACTCATTTGATTAAATCTGGTACCCCAACCATGGGTGGAACCATGATTATTTTCTCAATTGCATTAGCCGTTATTCTCTGGGGAGACCTGACTAATCACTATCTGGTTGTTATTACTCTGTCTATGCTTGGTTTCGGAGTAATTGGTTTTGTAGATGATTATATGAAAGTGGTCTACAAAGACCCAGAGGGTATGCGCTCTCGTACCAAATATCTTTGGCAGTCGATTGTTGGTTTGATTACGGCTTACACTTTGTTTGCAATGGCTAATGTGCCAGCAGAAACCCAGCTCTTGATACCTTATATGAAAGATACCGTTATTGAACTTGGAATGTGGACGATTGTTCTGAGTTACTTTGTTATTGTTGGCACTTCAAACGCGGTTAACTTAACTGATGGTTTAGATGGCCTGGCAATTATGCCTGCGGTTATGATTTCAGCCGCTCTTGGCATCTTTGCCTATTTGTCAGGCCACGTCTACTTTGCCGACTATTTGAATATTCCTTATATTCCCGGCGTTGGTGAGTTGACTATTTTAGCTGCAGCTTTAGTCGGAGCCGGGCTTGGCTTCCTTTGGTTTAATGCCCATCCAGCCCAGGTCTTCATGGGTGATGTTGGATCACTGGCAATCGGAGCAACTCTTGGTGGCATCGCCGTCGCGGTTAAACAGGAGTTGGTGCTGTTTATTATGGGTGGGATTTTTGTTGCCGAAACGATCTCGGTAATCCTTCAAGTCGGCTCTTTCAAATTACGTGGCAAGCGTATTTTCTTAATGGCGCCGCTGCATCATCATTACGAGCAGAAAGGTTGGCATGAATCTCAGGTGATTGTTCGCTTCTGGATTATTACGATTTTGCTGGTATTGATAGGGTTAGCCAGTCTGAAACTGCGTTAACTTATTTAAAAAACTGGAACACTAAGAAAGATGTATTTAGTTGCAGGTTTAGGCGTTACAGGTCAATCGGTACTGAGATATTTTCAGTCTCGAGATCAGAAATGCATGGCATTTGATAGTCGAAACAACTTTGCTATTGAACCGCTGCAAGCTGTTTTTCCTGATGTTAAATTCGCCGCTGGTACATTACCAGTTGAGTGGATTGAGCAGTTTGACACCATTGTACTTAGCCCCGGAATTTCTAAAAATGAACCTTGGGTACTCGAACTGGAAGAAGCTGGCAAGCAGGTGATAGGTGACATCGAATTGTTTGCTCGCGCAACAGAACTGCCGATTATCGCCATTACCGGCTCTAACGGAAAAAGCACTGTAACTACTTTGGTTGGGATGATTCTCTCCAGAGCCGGATACAATACCGGAGTGGGAGGCAATATTGGCGTGCCAGCTCTAGACTTGCTAATAGATGCAAATGAGTATGATGTCTTTGTACTTGAGCTTTCGAGTTTTCAGTTGGAGACAACCTACTCACTGGCAACAGTATCATCAACCATTCTGAATATTTCTGAAGATCATATGGATCGCTATATCGATCTAGAAGATTACATCAGTGCAAAGGCGCGGGTTTTTGATCACACTGAACTGGCGGTGGTTCCAGCCGAACTCAATCTCAATGGCCTGTTAAATCATACGCCAACACTCTGTTTTTCTACAACTGAAGGCTTTGTTAAGAATGACACTGATTATGGTGTTATTGAACACAAGGGAGCAAATTGGCTTGGTAGTGGAGACTCTGCCAAGGTTCCTGTTTCGGTATTAAAGCTCCAGGGCAGACATCATCAATTGAATGCATTAGCAACCATGGCGCTATGCCAACCATTTAATATTGACAGTGAAATTTTCACCGAGGTTTTCGCTGAATTTGGTGGCCTGCCGCATCGCACAGAGTTAGTTGCCAATGTTAATGGAGTAGATTGGATTAATGACTCTAAAGGCACCAATGTTGGTGCCACTGTGACCGCGATTGAGTCACTTGGTGAGCAGGCCTCTGGAAAACTGATCTTGATTGCAGGTGGTGTTGGAAAGGATGCCGACTTTGCAGATTTGGCAGAGCCAATTGCTCAGTACTGTCGGCTACTGATCTTATTTGGCAGAGACCAGGACAGCATTGCCAAAGCGGTATCCGGTATTTCTCCTGAGGTTGAGTTGATTAAGTTAGAAGACCTCAACTCCGCTGTTAATGTCGCCTGTGAAAATGCACAAGGCGGAGATATTGTGCTTTTTTCACCGGCTTGTGCGAGTTTCGATCAATTTCAAAATTATGTTGAACGCGGTGAAAAATTTGTACAAATGGTTAAATCTTTACCAAGTAGTTAGATGGGTAAGTTATGTCGACTAGTTTAAAACAACAGCAACAAACCTGGCCAACCGACTTTTGGCTAATAGGACTGCTTGCGATATTGTTGGTAATTGGTTTGACGATGGTTTTTTCCAGCTCGGTCGCGATTAGTGAATTGCGTTTCAATGATCCGTCACATTATCTGATTCGCCAATTTTTAGCTGTCGGTCTCGGTTTAATCGCTGGCTATATTGTTTTTAAGATACCGCTGGATTTTTGGGAACAGCACCGCGGAAAACTGTTTATCTTTGGCATAGTGTTACTGGTTGCGGTATTAATTTTTGGCCGCGAAATTAATGGTAGTAAGCGCTGGCTCCACCTTGTTGTCATGAACTTCCAGCCATCCGAGTTTATGAAACTGGTGATCGTTATTTTTATGGCCGGTTATCTGGATCGTCATCTTTCAGCGGTTAAAGAGAGTTTTGAAGCGGTTATTCGTCTGGCTCTGCCTTTTGGCATCATGGCAGTTTTGCTCTTGATGGAGCCGGACTACGGCAGTACTCTGGTTATTGCAGTCATCATTACTGGAATGCTGCTTATCGCTGGAGCGCCTTGGCGTTATTTTGTGTTAACCGTACTGCCAATGGTAAGTATTCTGGTTGCTTTGGTGGCTACTTCTGAATACCGTATGGCTCGAATCAGTAGCTTTCTTGACCCCTGGCAAGACCCTTTTGGCACCGGTTATCAGTTAACCCAGGCTTTGATTGCCTCCGGTAGTGGCAACTGGCTGGGTTCTGGTTTAGGAAACTCAGTGCAGAAAATGCTCTATCTGCCTGATGCTCATACCGACTTCCTGTTCTCGATTTATGCCGAAGAGTTTGGATTTTTCGGTGTGATTCTACTGATGCTGTTGTACTTGGCACTGCTATATAGACTTTTCAGGATTGGGCATAAGGCGTTACAAGCCAACCATTTCTTTGGCGCAATGATTAGTTATGGTATCGGTATCTGGATAATTTTACAGGCCGCCATCAATATCGGCGTTAACCTCGGCGCCTTTCCAACTAAAGGGTTAACGCTGCCGTTTATGAGTTATGGTGGTAGTAGTATGCTGCTGCTAAGTATCGCAATGGCTTTGGTGTTAAGAGTTGATTACGAGAGTCGTTTCTTGCCAAAAGAGGCAAAAGCGCCTGAAGATAGTGATTCGGAAGATGATGATCAGCAAGAGGCGACTCAAGCCAAGAAGAACACAAAGCGCAGGCCAAGGGTTAGAAAACCGAGAGCTAAACGATCCAGCGTAGCAGGGAGTTAATATGAGTCAAACTTCAAGTAATCAGAAAAAAATTATGATTATGGCTGGAGGCACAGGTGGTCACGTGTTTCCAGGAATAGCTCTGGCTATGGCGTTACAGAAACAAGGCGTTGAGATTAGCTGGTTAGGTACTGTTGCAGGGATGGAAACAGCCTGGGTAGAAAATGCAGGCCTGCCGATTCATAGTATTACCATTAAAGGCTTGCGCGGTAATGGCTGGCGAGGCTGGTTAGCAGCGCCGTTCAATGTGATTCGTGCCTGGTGGCAAGCCCGCAAGATTATGCGCAGGGTCAGGCCAGATCTGGTATTAGGAATGGGAGGCTTTGTCTGTGGTCCAGGAGGTCTAGCTGCCAAATCATTAGGAATTCCCTTGGCGCTTCATGAACAAAACGCGATTCCGGGGCTTACTAATAAGTTGTTAGCGCCGCTTTCAAAGTTGGTAATTTGCGCATTTCCGCAACAGAAAATTACCGGCAAAAATGTCGTTACCATTGGTAATCCAGTGCGCGAAGGTTTAGAGCAAATAGCTCAAGTTCAGGAGAGTGATAAGTGTGAGCTTCTTGTCTTGGGTGGTAGTCGAGGAGCTTTAACCTTGAACGAAAACCTGCCTAGAGCACTGGCATTAATGGCGGAAGAGATTCGTCCTAATGTTGTTCATCAGACCGGAGAAAAAACGCTTTCTGAAGCTCAGCAAGCTTATTCAGAAGCCGGAGTAGAGGCAGAGGTAATATCTTTCATAGATGACATGGAACAGGCTTATGCTAAAGCAGATTTACTGGTCTGTCGTTCCGGCGCTTTGACTGTTAGTGAATTGATGGCGGTTGCCAGGCCTGCGATTATGGTGCCTTATCCTCATGCGGTTGATGATCATCAAACCGCTAACGCCCAAGCTCTTTTAAATTTAGACGGCGGAGAGATTATTCAACAAGATCAGCTCTCTCCTGAGCTTCTTGCAGAAAGATTAACTGAGTGGTGTTCCGATTCCGGAAAAAGGGTTGAGGCGTCGAACAATATTCGTCAAGCAGCCAAGCAGAAAGCAACAGAGATAATTGTTGAGAAGCTCCAAGAAATTATGCGATAGGGATAAGACTTATGTACGGATTGAAAGACAAGAGAATTTTAATCACCGGTGCTTCGAGCGGTATTGGAGCGGGAATGGCAAGAGTGCTTGCCGAGCAAGGATGCCGATTAGTTCTGCATTACAATCAGAATCAATCTGGAATTGAAAAAACCTTGGCAGACGTGAAAAAGTTAAACGAAGATGTAGATATCTTGCGTTGTGATTTCAGAGAACTGGATAGTTTGGATGCGTTTTTTCAACAGGCCTGGAAAATATTTGATGGCTTAGATGGTCTGGTTAACAATGCCGGTATTGTCACAAAAACGGTCGCTCTTAAAGATCCTCAGGGAGAAAAATTCTCTGAAACACTGGCAGTCAATCTGCATGCCCCTTATCAATTAAGTACCGCTTTTGCCCAGGCTTGTATTGATAATGGACAGGGCGGGGCTATCGTTAATAATAGCTCAATCCATGGTCAGGCAACCTGTGAGTGGTTTTCTGCCTACGCCGCTTCTAAGGCAGCTTTGGATGCTATTACCAAGGTTCAAGCCGTGGAATGGGGGCAGTACGGTATTCGAGTAAATGTTCTTGCGCCAGGGGTGGTGCCTGTTGAACGGACTGACCGAATTCTTAATCAACCTGAAATGGAAAAGAAGTGGTGTAATGCCATGCCTGCTGGCCGTTACGGTACAACCGACGAGATGGGTCATGCAACGGCATTTTTATTATCAGATGCGGCGCAATGGATGACGGGATCTATCCTAACCATGGATGGAGGCTTGATCGCTCGCGGTAACTACCCTCAACGTTAGTTTAGTCTTACTTCCTTTCAAACACTTCAAACCACATTATTAATATGGCATTTGTTTTGCTTGATGCAAACATATGTTGAAACTTGATGATGTGAATTGATGAAAAAATGGCTTAGAAACTTAACCATAAAGCAGAAAATCCGTTTCGGATTTGGCGTTATATGGGCCGTACTGGCATTTATTACCATACAGGCTGCCATAAATCTGGCAGTGGTTCGTTCAGACATGTCCGATGTTGTTGAGATTCATCAACCTTTGGCAATTGAAGCTAAAGATGCCACTTTTGAACTTGAAAAAAATATGAACTATCTGAGCATGTTTGTTCTTACAGGAGACGAGCAGGTTCTAAATAAATACTATCAAGGTATGGAGCTGGTTCAGACTAAGATTAATGACTCAAAAGTAGAGCTGCAAAAGCATGATAATTCTTCAGAATTGCTTAATGCCTATATTGAACTCGAACAAGATTTGAAGAAACTTGATCCTGTGGCTGCCAAAGTCAAAAGTTTACAAACTGATAGAAGTCAGAAGTTCCCTGCTTTTGATTATCTTAATACCAATATGCAGCCTTTAAGCAGTAAATCTCTACAACTTTTAAGTCTGATGGTTAGCTCCGAACTCGAGGAGCTTTCTGCTGACAGAGAAGCCTGGTTGAGCGATATTTTAGAGCTACAGAAAAACTGGTTAAGTGTAACCAATAGCTTGAGAGGTTATATCGGTTTTAGAACCGATTCTATGGCTGAATCAACGGATAA
>DBOI01000072.1:0-2403 GCA_002299245.1 Hydrogenovibrio sp. UBA650 | reverse complement strand
TAGAACCAACTATGGAACAGGATGTTGGCTTATCGCAATTGATGACAATATATGAAGAGTTTCGCGGTCACTATATGGTTGTTAAAAGTATTCATAGTAGCGATAAATGGCGAATGGATATTTGGACGATGAACAATGAAGTTCAGCCTCTTTTTTTAGTTCTTGATGAGAAACTAATCGATATTTCCAATAAGGCCGTCACTCGGGTAGAAGAAGTCAGCCAAGGAGTAATGGATGCGAGTTTGAGAAATATCATTATCCTATTGCTGATTTCTGCGCTTGGTCAGATTGGCGGCATGGTGGTTTCAAGACGTGTCACCAATGCCGTTTCCGAGCCGATCAGTGAGATTTCGTCTGCGTTGCAGGATATTGCTCATGGCGAAGGTGATTTAACAAGAAGAATTCCTGTAAACAGTAAAGACGAGATGGGGCAGGTTGCTGAGTATTTCAATCACTTTGTTGGCCGTATTCATCAAATGCTTGCTGAAGTTGCAACCACAGTTCAAAGATTAGAAAATTCATCGAACTCTTTGATCGACGTGACTCACCGAGCCAAACAAGGTGCGGAACAGCAGCTATCTGCAACTACTGACCTGTCATCTTCTATCCATAATATGACCCAGCAATCGCAAAGTGTTGAAGATCACTCGCATAATACTTCTCAAGCTACCCAGCAGGCAGCGAATAAAGTCCGCCAAGGTGGAGACATGGTGCTGGGTACAGCTGATGAAATAAACAAACTATCTGATGGCATGAAAATGATGACGGATGCGGTAAACACCTTGCGTGAGGATAGTGAGTCAATTGGTACTGTGGTAAATGTGATTCGAGAAATTGCCGAACAGACAAATTTACTATCATTGAATGCCGCAATTGAGGCAGCTCGTGCGGGTGAGCATGGGCGTGGCTTTGCAGTTGTTGCCGACGAAGTAAGAGGGCTGGCGCAAAGAACTCAAGAATCGACCGTTCAGATCGAAAAAATTATCGAAAAAATCAGCCAGGCTACTCTCTCAACCGTGCAGGTTATGAAAACTGGTCAGGATGCGACTAAAGCCAGTTGTGATTCTGTTCAACAGACCAAGTCGGCGTTGCAGCCTGCAATCATTCTTATGGACGATATTAACAATATGAGTCAACAGATGGCTGATGCTGCGCAGTCTCAAAGTATGGTCGCGCAGCAAATCAATCAGAATATCACCCAGATTCACGAAGTGGCTGAAGTTGCCGCAGAAGGTGCTAAAAGCACTGAAAAAGCCGGTAATGATTTGCAAGCCTTGGCAGATAAACTGGAAACCTTGGTTCATCAATTTAAGATCTGAACAGGCTATTCTTTTAACCTTCTTTATATAAGCAAAAACTATTGATGGTTCCTCTGCTACTTAATTTGTAGCGGAGGATTTCGTCTGTCGTTATAATGCGTTTCTATTATTTTTTTAAATTCAAATGGATTCTCTATGTGGTCATATCCTGAGATTGATCCTGTTGCTCTAGACTTGGGGTTTATGCAAGTTCACTGGTATGGGTTGATGTACCTTTTTGGGTTTGCCGGAGCCTATCTCTATGGCGCCTACCGGGCTAAAACTCGCGAGCCTTGGAACACCGAGATGCTTGGTGATTTAATCTTTTATGCGGTAATAGGTGTTATTGTTGGTGGGCGCCTGGGTTACATTCTGTTTTATGATTTTGCTCACTACATAGAAAACCCGTTAGATGTATTTAAGGTCTGGCAGGGCGGCATGGCATTTCATGGTGGCTTGCTTGGTGTGGTTGTTTCGATATGGCTGTTTGCCAAGAAAACTGAGCAAAGCTTTTTACAGGTTGCAGATTTCACCGCACCTCTGGTACCGATTGGTTTGCTAACCGGGCGTATCGGTAACTTTATCAACGGTGAACTCTGGGGACGAACTACCGATTCACCTTTAGGAATGTGGGTTTATGATCCTGTTCTTCAACAGAATGTGCAAAAGTATCCTACTCAGCTCTTAGAAGCGCTGTTGGAAGGTTTGGTGTTATTGATTGTTCTAGCAGTATACTCTAGTAAGCCACATAAGCCTGGAGCGGTTGCCGGAATGTTTCTGATCGGCTATGGTGTCTTCAGGTCTATCGTTGAATTCTGGCGTGTGCCAGATGTTCAACTCGGCTATTTACTCTGGGACTGGGTGACCATGGGACAACTACTATCGCTGCCAATGATAATGGTTGGTGCCTATTTAGTATTAAGAAAGAAGACAGGTTAACGATGAAACAGTATCTTGATTTACTCAATCATATTATGGAAAACGGCACTGATAAAGGGGATCGAACCGGAACAGGAACCCGCTCAGTTTTTGGCTACCAGATGCGCTTTGACTTGCAAGAAGGGTTTCCTTTAGTAACAACTAAAAAGCTGCATCTAAGGTCTAT
>DBOI01000140.1:3211-3750 GCA_002299245.1 Hydrogenovibrio sp. UBA650 | reverse complement strand
CTCGGTCTATCGGGATAAATTGAACGGCCATTTTGCTTTCCTTCGGCTGGTTTTTCGTTGTACGCTTATTTTAACCTACTACACGTGGTAAGTCCGACAGGCTCCTAGGAAGGCTTCCTCTTTTGACTACTGCTGTTTGAGGAATAACAGGGAATGTTTGTTTTCTTGAAGTTATGTTTGATACAGCAACTTGTGCATACATGCCTGGCGCAGCAGGGGCGCCAAGAGGCAGGTCCATTTTAACTTTTACCGTGTGTTGCTGACCATTTGCAACAGGATAGACTTGGGAAACACGAACTTTAATTGGCATGGCGTTAGCAATTTTTGCTGTTAGTACCTGACCTTTTTTAATACCCTGCATAAGGTTTACTGGTACGTTCAATTCAATGCTGAGATGGTTGCTTTTTGCAAACTTAAGGAGTGGTTGGCCTGGCTGTACAGTATCGCCTGCTTCAACAAGCTTCTCTACAATTACCCCGTCAAACGGAGCTATCGATTTAGTATCATGCAAACGAACATCAATCTCATCAATTTGAGCT
>DBOI01000140.1:687-2923 GCA_002299245.1 Hydrogenovibrio sp. UBA650 | reverse complement strand
CTTCTTTTACTCGTGATAGTGCGTTGGTTAAGTCGGCTCTCTTCTCTACATCGGTGTCACCCACACCCAAGGCATCGCCCATTGGCTTGGAAAACATCTGGTCCATAAGACCTGGCAAGGCCATTCCGGGCATGCTCTGCTCAGATTTTGGGCTCCATAGTTCTCGATTGTATTGAGCGTAAGCATTTTGATAGGCATAAGAGGCTTGATTCCACTGCGCCATAGCAGCTTTGCGTTGTGCACGAAGCGCATCGTCATCAATGGAGGTTAGAAGAGTTCCTGATTCAAAAACGTCTCCTTCAATGCCGGCGATGTAGTTTACTTGGCCGGGCATCTGCGCAGTAAGAGTCACTTCTTTGAATGGTATGACAGTTCCACCAAGATTTACTTTTCTGTCGTAAACAGCAGAACGAACTGTTTCTACTTTAACTTCTTCAGTTTGCTGTGCATTCACTGGCATCGCTAAAAATGGCAATACAGCAAACACCACAAGCGCTCTCAATTCTAAATGAGGCAATCTCATGCAATTTACTCCGCAACTATTTAATTTTTTATATTTTTGTAGGGAATACCTTAAACCAAGCTGCAGCATAAGCATAAACAAAGAAATTTATGCTTTTTAAAATTAAATCTATGAGGAATGCGTGAGAACCCTTTTTTTGTAGAGATTATCAATATGAGCTGTTGATTATATTAGAATATAATTAAATTTTAATATAGCAATATTCTTATATTTGTATGCTGTTTTTTTTATTTAAATTGTTTGTGCGAGTGCTCATGGACAGCCTTTAATATGTTACGTACTATATAAGTATGTGTGCTTGTTTTGGATGATTGACAATCAAGAGAAGGCCTTATTTTTTAATTAGTTTTTTTCAAAAAAGCACAACATTTAGTTCTTAGTAAAAAAAAGGCGGTATTTGTAGTGGTTTTTGTCGAATTTTCGGAACCTTGAATAGCTGTATTGTCCTTTGGTACAGTAGTTGGGTTGTTTAAGTAAGCGTATGATTAACCTAAGTTGAGCTATTTATATTTAGCTTGTTTTGACACAGTTTTTTTTGGAGAGCGGAAAAATGTCAACAATTGTCGGTCAAGTTTCAAGAATTGATGGTGTAGTAAAAGCGATTAATCCTCAAACAGGAGAGTCAAGAACTCTTATAGAAGGCAGTACGGTTTCATCCGGTGAGATTATACAGACATCAGGAAAGGGCGGCGTAGTTATTGAGATGAATAACGGCACGTTACTAACCCTTGGACGTGATACAGAAATGTTGCTTGATGATGATGTTACCAGTACCGCAAACTTTCTAGATTCTGGTACTGAAGCCAGTGTTGATATCGCAGCTCTACAACAAGCGATTTTGGAAGGTAATTTTGAAGCTCTCGAAGCAACAGCAGCTGGTGAAGCGATTTTAGTTGGCAGCGCTTCCGATGGTGGTGTATTTGTTGAGCGTATTGCTCTTGAGGGTCAAGTTACTGCCGGTTTTGGTACTCAGGGAGATGATGGAGGGCTTTCTGTCCAGTCTTTTGATACTCCAGCTAATGATACTCCTGATTCGCAAATTAACCCTGAAGAAGTAAATAAGGCCAGAGAGAATAATATTGTTCTTGCTGTTGATGAGACTGAAGGACAGCAGGCAGATCCTGTCGATAACTTAACAGCAAGCTCTTCAAGTGCTGATTTTTCAATATTGTTTGCTGAAGTGACCGAAGAGGTTGATGATTTTGGTGACTTCGGTTTTGACGGCCCAGGTAGTGTTTCATATGCCCTGAGCTTGGTAAATGTATCAAATAATGATACAGAGCTGTCGGTTCCTGTCGGTTCTGGTTTATTCGCTATTGATTCAACTGATACTACTGAAAATGATGGTGATGGATATGGTAAAGGGGATGAGATTTTACTAAGCATCAGCGCCAATGGTGAAATTATAGGTGCTTTGAATGGATTAACCTACTTCACTATAAGTATTGAAGAGTCTACAGGGGTTGTGATCTTTGAACAATTTGGAAATATCTGGCATGGCGATACCAGTGATTCGAATGATGTTGAAGGTATTGTTCTGAGTCAATTGGGTGGCGACGATATTGCGATTCGTTTGACGCAAACTGTATCGGATTCCGATGGCGACACCGCTTCATCAAACGTTGACTTGGTTTCAAGTATTGATGCTGACGATGTTGCCCAGTTTAATATTTTTGACGATGGACCTGATGCTTCTTTCAATACTGAAGCTGT
>DBOI01000140.1:0-329 GCA_002299245.1 Hydrogenovibrio sp. UBA650 | reverse complement strand
ATTGAGCTCACAGTTGACGAGACAGAAGGTCAACAAGCGAACCCGGCTGATAATGTTTCAGCAAACTCTTCAAGTGCAAATTTTGCAGGCCTATTCGCAACCGTTACAGGAACATTAGATGGTTCTGGCGACTACGGTACAGATGGCCCTGGACAAGTTTCTTATGCTCTAGATTTAGTGAATTCAACAGCAAACACCTCTTTATCGACATTGGCTTCTGGTCTATACGCTCTGGATTCAAGTGATACCAGTGAAGCTGATGGTGATGGATATGGCCAAGGTGCCGAAATCATCATGAGTGTAAATTCGAATGGTGAAATTGTTGGTTC
>DBOI01000127.1 GCA_002299245.1 Hydrogenovibrio sp. UBA650 | reverse complement strand
CTTCAGCCGAGTGCTTCGTTTCGCTCCACTCTTCATCTCGTGATGACGCTATCTAAAACTCTTGCTTTAGCTTCTGTAAAAACCTCTGCATTGTCGGAGGTTTTTTATTTTTGAAAATAATAACTTAGCTTTATTGAAAGGCGGTTGAAATTCGTTTGTTGGTTATGTATAATCCCGCGTCTCTGTTTCATACAGAAAATTAACAGAAGAATTAGTTGCGGGGAATTCTCCGCATCGCCTGATTAAATATAAGGAAATTAAAATGGTTGTTATTCGTTTAGCCCGTGGTGGTTCTAAAAAGCGTCCTTTCTACAAAATGGTTGTTGCAGATCAGCGTTTCAGTGCGACTGGTCGTTTCATTGAGCAGGTTGGTTTCTATAACCCAATCGCTGCTGGACAAGAAGAGAAAATCCGAGTTGATCAGGCGAGAGTTGATCACTGGGTTTCTCAAGGTGCTCAAGTTAGCCCACGTGTAAAAAGCGTTCTTAAAGAAGCTCAAGCTTAATTTCGTTTACCGACATCGCAGGCAATAGTTCATGTCTTCAGAAAAGCTGATTGTCGGAAATATAAACGGGGTTTTTGGTGTACAGGGTTGGGTGAAGATTTTCTCTCATACCGACCCTCGCAAAAATATTCTTAACTATTCGCCTTGGTGGATTAACTGCAAGGGCGAGTGGCAGCAGGTCAAGTTAATTGACTCAAAGGTACAGCAAGGTGGAAAAACCTTGGTGGCCAAGCTGGAAAATGTAGACGATCGAGACGTCGCCCGAGAATACATGGGTTGTGAGATTGCGATTGAAAATTCGCAGCTGCAGCGTTCAGACGATGAATTCTTATGGGTTGACCTGATTGGTTGTGAGGTTCAACTTCAAGACGGTACTAAAATTGGTAACGTTAAGGATTTGATTGAAACCGGTGCTCACGATGTGTTGCGAGTGACTGGCGAACACAATGAATTGATCCCTTTTGTTATGGATGAATACATTGTCAGCGTCGACATTGCAAACAAAAAGATTGTGGTGGACTGGGAGTTGGAAGACGAACAGGAAGAACTGAAAGTTCTTGAAGATCGCCAGTGAGATTTGATGTGATCACATTGTTTCCGGAGATGTTTAGTGCATTAACGGATTCGGGTGTCAGTCGCAGAGCAAATCAAGCAGACCTCTACCAACTTAAAACCTGGAACCCTCGAGACTTTACTTTTGACAAACATAGAACAGTTGATGATCGTCCTTACGGGGGCGGGCCAGGAATGGTCATGATGTATCAACCGTTAAAAGATTCGCTGACAGCAATTGAACAGGATTGTGGCACAAAACCTCACGTGGTGTACTTATCACCACAGGGTCAGCCACTAACCCAGAACAAAGTTGCTGAGTTGGTTGAAAAGCAAAATCTAACCCTGCTATGTGGACGCTATGAAGGTGTTGACGAGCGTTTGATTGAATCGTCGATAGATGAAGAGATCAGTATTGGAGATTTTGTAGTTAGCGGCGGTGAACTGCCAGCCATGATGCTGATGGATGCAATAATTCGTTTGCTTCCCGGTGCATTAGGCCACAATCAGTCAGCGGAGCAAGACTCTTTTGCAGACGGTCTTTTAGACTGTCCGCATTACACCCGCCCTGAAAAGGTGGATGGAATGCAAGTTCCTTCGGTGTTGCTAGAGGGAAATCATGCTCTGATTGATGCCTGGCGACAGGAACAGAAATTACAGCGTACCCGGCAACGTCGACCAGACTTACTCACTGGACAAGACGAGTAAACAATTTGGGTTCAACCTCTGGCCTGTTAAAAATATTGGCGAATGTTGGATAAGATAAAGAGGCGCAAAATGTCTCAGGGCTCAATAAGAGCCGCAAAAAAGGAATCGACAAAATGAGCGATATCATTAAGCGTATTGAAGCGGAACAAATGACTAAGGAAATCCCTGCATTTGCTCCTGGTGATACAGTTGTAGTACAGGTTAAGGTTAAAGAAGGTAAGAACGAGCGTCTTCAGGCATATGAAGGTGTTGTTATTGCTAAGAAAAACCGTGGCATCAATTCTAATTTCATCGTGCGTAAGATCTCACACGGTGTTGGTGTAGAGCGTACTTTCCAGACTTACAGCCCATTGGTAGATAGCATCACTGTTAAGCGTCGTGGTGACGTTCGTCGTGCTAAGCTGTACTACCTACGTAACCTATCTGGTAAAGCTGCTCGTATTAAAGAGAAGGTATAATCTGCGTAAACTGCCAGCTCACCTTTAAAATCCGCAATTTCTGCGTTAGAAAATCGTCATTTACATTTGTAAAATCACATTTTCTTCCTTGATCTTGCAAATTTTAGAGGCAGTCTGAACAGTTACTGATTTTGGTTGTTGGCTCTAAATCTATTAGGGTCTAAAAAGCCGCTTCTTATAAAACGCCTCGTAATCTTCGGATTACGGGGCGTTTTTATTTTATAAAGCTTACTGGTGTTATCCGGGCAGGCCATCTTCTCTAGGTTGAGTGAGCCATTTACCAAAAATCACCAAGAAGCCAATATAAGGCAGAGTCCAGAGCAGAGTTGACAGGCCAATCACAGTCATTGATAGCTCTGGCACAAACATTGAACCAAGTGCTCTTATCAGGGTACCTGCCAAAAGTAACAGTGCGCCAATTCCTATCCATCTATTTCTAGTGAAGCTTCTGCCGGTATGAAGGTGGGCGACAATAATCAATACCATATAATACGCCATGCCTAAAGCACCCATTGTGAGGATGTGCCGGAAATTGTTTAGTTGATAGACTTCGGTTTGTAGGTAGTCCCATCCAATCAAGCCGTAACCAGTTGCCATCAACACTAAGAGCATAAAAAGAGGCCAGATAAATGGACGGATAAAGATCGGATCTTCGTCAATAAAGAAATCATTTAGAGTGTTCAGTATCGCCGCCATTGCTGCGAGTGCAAGCCAGCCCAGAGTTGTGTTTTGTGGGTAGAAAAATTCAACAACAGTGAATACTGTGACACTGAAAACGGCTAGATTATAGCGAGGTGCTCTTGCTAAATAGACGGCATCAATCTTTTGTTGATCTAGCCAGCGATTTACTGCTTCAGTATTGACTCTGCGTACTGATAGGAGTACCAGAACCATAAAAGCACCAACACTGACTTTTAAAACAGCCATTGGATCAGTGGTAACTAAGTTGAGCTTGGCTGCAAAAAACCAGGTTTGGATTGCATTGATTACCAAAAACAGCGCAGCTAAACTCATTTGTCTACGTAAAGGGTCTGCAAGAATCGGTTTGGCAACTAGTACGACAACCCAGAGCAGAAGCGGTATATTTGTTAAGGCTACCAGCCACACCCCCAACCAGTCCATTGTCCAAAAACTAATTCTACCTATTAACCATAAAGCTACCAGCCCGACTAATGTTCTGCCGACAATGGGTTCTTCACCTTCATAGAGTTCAGGTACAGCGGTGAGGATAAAACCGATCATCATGGCACTGGTTACACCAAACAGCATTTCATACAGGTGCCATTGCAGAGGGTTGGAAAAGAAACTAATAGGTAACATTCCTGTCCAAAACAGGCTCCAAAGTACGATTGATAAGACTAGATAGGCCGGTGCCAGCAGGAAGAATGGTCGAAAACCATAGCTAAAAACTACAGGGTATCCTTCTGCCTTCTCTACTGGGTAGACAGAATAAAAGGCCTCATTCTCAATCTGTTTTTCAGAATTCAGTCTTTGTGTGCCCGGCATTATGAAGCTTCCTGTTGACGGTTGTTGAAATTGAGTTCAAAAGTTTCAATAATTAATGGATCGTCCAGCAGCATTCTTATTTGTTGATGGATAAATTCCCCGTCTCTCTCTGACTGACATTTTTCGATTTTAACTCGTTTCACAATTCGGCCTGGATCGGCATCCAGTACCAATATCTCATCACTCAGTTGTACCGCTTCTGCGAGGTCATGGGTAATAAAGAATATAGATAGGTTTTTGTTGGTAACCCATTCAATCAGCAAGCTTTGCAACTCGCGCTTTAGACCGATATCTAAAGCAGAAAAAGGCTCGTCTAAAAACAGCAGCTCTGGTTCAAGTACCAAAGCACGCGCAAAGGCTACGCGTTGTCGCATACCGCCACTCAGATCTTTTGGGAACTTATCCAGGTCTTCTTTTACTAGCCCAAGGCGGTACGCCATCTTGGCGGCGAGTTTCCTACGGTGGTTCTTAGCAACTCCTTTAGCTTTCAGGCTAAAGGCAATATTTTCAAGGGCAGTTAACCAGGGTAGTAGACGGGCGTCTTGAAACGCAAAAGCCTGTGATTCAAAACGGTTGATTACTTTGCCATCGGTTACATCCAGCAGATCGCCACAAAGATGTAGCAGTGTTGTTTTACCGCCACCACTTGGGCCTACAATTGAGATGACCTTTCCTGCCTCAAGGGTAAAGTTAATATTCTCCAGAATCTCGGTTGGTCCAAAACGGTGGAACAGTTGGCTGGCCTGTAGAAATGGAGTGTTGTTTTCAGTTGTCGCTAGCTTCGCCACTGCTCAACCTCGCGTTTAATAGGTTCTAATAGCAGGTATTCAATCAATAGCAGAATAATGACCATAATGACAACCAGAGCCATTGCTGCGGCCGAGTCAAAGTGAGATCGTGCCACTGCTAACGAAGCCCCGATACCATCAGGAGTAGAAAGTAGTTCTGCCATTACTACTACTTTCCAACTCATACCCAGAGCAGAAATCCAAGCGGGAAAAACATAAGAGAACATGTGCGGAAAATAAACATCAGTCAGTTTCATCCACAGAGGAGTTTGAAAGCTATTAGCCATATCATTGAGATCGCCTTCAAGTGTTCTTGCACCTTGTAATGCGCCAACAAATACAATTGGAAAAGCCGCTATGACAACGGTAAAAATAACACTTTCATCTGACATCCCAAACCAGATAAGGGCCAGTACTATCCAGGCAATAGGTGGCACACCCATTATCAAAGTGATAATGGGGCGACTCATCATTGAAGCAGTAACAAAATTACCCGCCAACATCCCGAGAAAGGTTCCGAGTACTAAAGAAATTAAAAACCCCCAGAGGGCGCGTTCTACGGTAATTTGAACATCTTGCCAAAGTTGAGCAGTTTGCATGAGTTGCCAAAGTGCAATAAAGGTCTCTTTTGGTGAAGGAAGGGTTAAGCTGCCATTTATCTGATTGCCTAAATCCCACACCGCCAGAAATAGAAATAGACTGGCTATCGCTCCCCAGCCACTCCAAAGGTAACGTGGAAACTCTTTAAGAATGTTGGTAATTGCGTTCATCTATTTTTTTGTTTTTTTACAGGCCTGCATTGGATATATGGAGTTTAGCATAGCGGGTTCAAAGCCTGTTCATAAAAGCTGCTTATTTAAACTGATTAACTAAAATGATAATGATTAGTATTGGCAATATTTTCCTAATATAATAAAATACTTATAGGGTTTTTAGACACTCTTCTCGAATTACCAAAAATAATTTCCCCCAATTATATTTTTTACATAGGACTTAACAATGAAGTTGAAGCAAAGCACTCTTTTAGTGGTTTCAGTTATCTATGCCGGCAGCACTCTAGCTGCAGATGATTCATTTAAACTGGATCAGTTAGTTGTAACCCCTACCAAAACCGAACGTCCAATCGACAAGGTAACGGCAGCGGTTGAAGTTGTAACTGAATCAGAAATTCAAAAAATGGGGGCCTCAACCCTTAAAGATATTTTCGAGAAAACGCCTGGACTGATTCTGCAATATGGAACTTTTCCATCTGGAAGCTCGGCTTCAAAAAGTTCGGTAAATATCCGTGGTGTAGGTGCGACCGGTTCCCTATGGTTGATTGATGGCCGCCGTTTAGCTGGCGAGGTAAAAAACCCTTACGACATGGATCGCATACCAGCTTCAATGATTGAACGCATTGAGATTGTTAAAGGTCCTATGTCAGCGCTTTATGGTGCCGATGCTGTGGGTGGTGTTATTAACATTATTACCAAGCAACCAAAAGATGGCTTCAGTGGCAGCATCACCACTTCCTTAGGACAGAACACAGAAGGTGACGGTGGTAACAGAAATATCAGTGCTTCTGTTCGCGGTGGTAAAGGTAATTTCCGCGGTAGTTTCTATGTTTCAAGAAACTCTTCTGATCCTTACTCTGAGACAGAAAAATCTACCACCCGGATGGGTGGCGGTAAACACACGATTAGTGCAAAACCACCTTCACCAGATGGGATTCCGCCAATGCCTGGCTATTTAAATCCTAATGGCCCGACTGGTGGAAAGCCTTTCTATTTACAAGCTGATGGTTCTGTTAAACCAATGCCAATTGATCCATCGAAGCTTGCAAGTGATAAAGATGCAGCTCAGCAAGCTTTCACAGCTTTCCGTGCCAATGCGCTGAACAATATTCCGCCAAACTACGATGTAGATGTTACCTATCGTGAAGAATCTATTGTAAATACAGTTGGTGGCCGCGGTGAGTTTGATGTCAATGATCAGTTAACTCTCGGTGCTGAATTTAACTGGTTTGATGAGAATCGTGATGGCGTTTACCGAGCAGTATTCCACCCAATGGGTTATATGCCTCCAGTAGGTCATAAAACCAACCCTATTGCAGGTCATGATGCAAATGGCAACCCAATTGGTAAGAGAATGGGGGCGATTCCGGCCTGGGATGTACCGGTCAACTCTAATGATGAAAACGAGCGTATGGATGTAGCAGTAGATGCAACCTATGATGTTGATGAAGATCTGGATGTTAAATTCCGCGTATACCGTTCATATTATGAAAAACGTAACACGACAACTATGAACCAGTGGGCTGATTTTGGATACCCTAATGAAGCAAAATCAGCTGCGAGTGGAATGAGTGCTAACGTCGATATTCGTTCCTATGAAATTACTTCTAACTGGCAGGCAAATGATGATCATTTGTTAACCGGTGGTGCTGAGTATCGTACAGAGAAACGTGAAGCGACGGTATTTGATCAGACTCCTGGTTTTGACACAAGAGAAGTTGAATACCGTGCTCTATATCTTCAGGATGACTTTGTCGTTGATGATACCCTGTCAGTTACAATTGGTGGGCGTTATGATCAATATGATCAGATGGGATACACCGATGCCAATGGTATGAAGCGTGATTCAGACTCAGAGTCTGAAACAACTTTCCGTGTTGGTGCCGTGAAGAACATCTCAGAGATGGTTAATCTTCGTGCCAACATTGCTCAGGGATTCCGTGTTCCGGATATTCGTGAACAATTTATCCAGAAGCAAACTCCAGCAGGCCTGCAGCTTGGTGCGCAGGCGGTTTTACCATCTATGGGCAAAGAGGCCTATGACCTAGTACCTGAAAAGACCGTGAGTTATGAAATTGGCGTTAGTGGTGCTAACAGTAACTTCAATTACTCTGCTGCTGCGTTCTACAATGAAATTGAAGATAAGATTGAGCAGGTGACTCGTAACAACGGTTCTGGCAGCTACTTCACCTTTGAAAACCTGGATGATGCAACAACTCAAGGTGTAGAAGTTGCAGTCGGCTACAAGGTTACTGATCGTGTTACTACTGATTTCAGTTGGACTGAATTACGCACTGAAAATACTAAAACAGGTGATGAACTAGAGTTTAACCCTGAAAGAGTGGTTTCAGCAGCTGTTGATTTTGATGTTACTGACCGTTTGAATCTTGGTGCTAACATCACCTACACTGGTGAACAGTTCTATACTGAAAACAACGGCATGGTTGAAAAATCGACAGATGGTTACACTATTACCAATATGAATGTTGGCTATTCAATCGGTAAAGATCGTGAAATTGATCTGTTTGCAGGTGTTAACAATGTCTTTGATACAGAGGTTGATAAGCGTCTAGGATCTAATGTCGGAACTTACTATTTTGCTGGTGTAAAAGCCAACTTCTAATTCAGTTGTGCAATGACTAGAATGAAGGCCATGAAATTTCGGTTTCATGGCTTTTTTATTTTTAAAATAAACTGCTCCCAAGGAGTTATTTATGAGAATTTTTAATAGAGCTTGGATTGCGGCACTTTTACTTGCCTTTAGCACTAATGTATTCGCTGTTGAAAAGGTCAAAAAACTGGTTTTATCAGGGCCATTCGCCGGAGTTTCCAATCCTTTAATTCATATGGTGGAATCAGGTGCTCTCAGTGATGTGGCAGAAAATGTAGAGTTCATTCCTTGGAATGGAACTGATCAGCTTAAATTGATGGCTTTAGGTAAAGGAGACTTCAAAGCTGATTTTGTTGCCATGCCTTCAAATGTTGCGGCAAACCTCTATAACCGTGGTGTTGATCTGAAACTGATGAATATCTCCATCTGGGGTATTTTGTGGATGGTTTCACGCGAAGACAACCTAACAAAATTATCAGATTTCAAAGGCAAAGAGATTGCCATGCCTTTCCGTGCTGATATGCCGGATATTCTGTTTGAACAGATTGTCAAAGCAGAAGGCCTCGATCCAAAAAAGGATTTCAAACTTCGTTATACACCACATCCAATAGATGCCATGCAGCTATTGATTATGCGTCGAGTCGATCATGCGCTTTTGGCTGAGCCTGCTATTTCTATGGCGCTTAGAAAAACAAAATCATTCCCTGTCAGTATCATTGCTCCAGATCTGTATCGCAGTGCAGATATCCAGAAAGAGTGGGGCAGAGTCCTTAACCGTGAAGCCAAGATTCCACAGGCCGGCATGACTGCTTTACCATCAGTTTTGGATAAACCTGAGTTACTAAAACGTTTTCAGGAAGAGTATGCAAAGTCTGCACAATGGTGCTTAGACAACCCTGTTGAAGCAGGCAAATTGGTTTCAAAAAATATAGAGATGCTCTCGCCTGAAGGTGTTGCAGATTCCCTTGGCTGGACCAATATTGATGTTAAATCGGGCAAGGAGTCCAGGGCTGAGTTGGAGTTTTTCTATAATCAGCTTATGCAAAGCACTCCCGCTTTGGTAGGTGGTAAGTTACCTGATAATGAATTCTATTATTAGGCTTAAATAAATGAGCTAAGTTTATTTAAGAGGTATCAGATTATTCTCTTGGTTATACTTAGTTCATGTCAAAAAACAAACCTTCAAAAACCATCGTAACCCTGCATCCCAAAATGGATGAGTTTCTAACTTATCTAACTCTCTCAGAAGGGCTGAGTGACAATACCACTTCTGCCTATAAACGCGATCTTAAGCTCTTTCAAAAATGGCTTATTGAGCAAAAGAATTCTAAGGCTGATCAAACTTCTCAGGAAGATATTGAAGATTTTCTGTTCTATTTATCTAAGGACGGCAGAAAAGAGAAGAGCAACGCACGATTACTTTCTACTCTAAAGCGTTTTTATCAGTGGGCCACCAGCAATGAGTATTTTGATGTTGATCCAACCGCATTAGTTAAGGCGCCAAAGTTGCCAAAGAGTATTCCAAAGGTGATTACCGAGCAACAGGTTGAAAAACTGCTCTATTCGCCTGATGAATATACGCCTTTGGGCATTCGAGATAGAGCCATTCTTGAGTTGATGTATGCCAGTGGTCTGCGCGTTTCAGAGCTGGTTACCCTGCCTTTTGAGCAGGTGAACCTCTCAGCAGGTTTAGTACAGGTAACTGGTAAGGGTAATAAGGAGCGAATTGTGCCAATAGGTGAAGTCGCTATCGAATGGATCGAAAAATATATAAAAGAGTCCAGGCCTGCTTTAGTAAAGAACAAATGGGTAGATAGCTTGTTTGTCTCCAGAATTGGCAGGCCCATGACTAGACAAACTTTGTGGCACCGAATTAAGAATTTGGCCTTTGATGTGGGCATACATGTAAATTTGTCGCCTCACACCTTACGTCATGCCTTTGCCACACATTTAATTAACCATGGTGCCGATTTAAGAACCGTACAACTTTTGCTGGGGCATAGTGACCTGTCAACTACACAGATCTATACCCATGTTGCCAAAGAGCGGTTGCATAAGTTACATCAACAGCACCATCCACGCGGCTAAATAGCACCGCTAAAAAGGCGACTAATGGTCTGCAAGATTTGTTTTCTGCGCTTCCATTGCTCATGTACTAGATGTACATTCCGCTACGGTTCTCGAAAAACAAAGCTTTCGCCACATTATTCACTTTTTATCGATGCTATTATTTTTTCAAGATTTAATTAAGGGTTTTCACCCTTATCTTGATGTATGATGACCAAGTTTTAAATTAGTGGGTTTTACTATGAAATTAACAAATAACAAATTAGTCGCAGTGTTAGCTGCAATGATAATGAGTATGGCGTTAACCGCGCCTGCTGTGGGCGATGATAAGGCCAAAATCAAAGAGCGCCTAAAGCAGCTGGTTCAAGGTGATGTCAGTAAGGTTGAGATTACTCCAACGTCTCTCAAAGGACTCTATCAGATTCAGTTAGGGCTGACCGTGGTGTATATGTCTGCTGATGGTAAATATATGCTCAACGGCAATATGCTTGACCTTGAAAATGATAAGAATCTAACCAAGATGGCGCAGGCTAAGGTGCGTAAAGCGGCGATGGCAAAGGTCGATAAGTCGGGTATGATTGTTTATCCTGCAAAAAATGAAAAGCACTCGATTACAGTATTTACCGATATTGATTGTCCGTACTGCAAAAAACTTCACCGTGAGATTCCTGATCTGAATAAAGCCGGTATTAGCGTTCGTTATGTGGCGTATCCACGTTCTGGTGTTAGAGACAGAAGAACAGGTCAGTTAACCAAGTCCTATCAAACTATGGTCTCTGTTTGGTGTGCCGATGATAAAGCCAAGATGATGGATGATGCCATGGTCGGAATTCCACCGGAAGTTAAGAGCTGTGACAATCCGGTTCAAGAACATATGATGCATGCGCAAATGCTCGAAGTGAACGGTACCCCAAATATTATTTTTGAAAACGGCGATCTCTATCCTGGTTATGTGCCTGCCAAAGAGTTGATTAAACTGCTTAACAAATCTTAAACATCAAGAACCATTTTTAACCACCGTTTATTCTGTTGTTGCGCTGATTCATAGCGCAACTTCAGCTCTTCTGGAAGTTCTGCCAAATCACAGTTTTGATATCCCAAATCACTGTAGAATCTGTCTAAATGAGAGAGCGGAAATGTATAGATTTTTGTCTTGGGATCAAGCTTGTTTGCCATGTCTTCAAGCAGCTTTTTGCCCAATCCCTGGCGGCGTAAGGCTTCAATTACAAACACCCCCCTTAACCAAAATTGATTGCTGGCTTCTAATGGAATTAAGCGAGCACTGGCAACTATTCTTTGCTGACTTTCTAAAATAAAAGCCTGCTCATTTCGTCCTGCTTTACTCTGTTTATGTTGTTTTAAAAAATGATTTAGACGGGCAAAATCAGCGACAATCAGTTGTTTAAACTGGCACTCTTGTTTGAGGTTCTGGGATAAAATTGACATCAACTCATTTTAATCGATAGAAGTCGAATGGCCAGAGCAGTTTGTAGAAAATGTCACCGTCCTGAAAAAGTCTGTATCTGTGACTTTATTAGCCCTGTCGAAAACCGAGTGGAGATTGGTATTTTGCAGCACCCAACAGAGGCTAAACAAATTAAGGGGACTGCAATATTGGCTGCATTGTCACTGCAAAAAGCCAAACTCTGGGTCAGTGAAAGCGTTGAAGAAGTTTCCGATTTGTTAGCGTGGCTAAACAATCATAAACAGACCTATCTACTCTACCCTCCAACTGAAGAGCAGAATAGCTCGACACAAGTTCATCGAACAGAACAGCTCAAAGCTATCCCCGCTGAGGATTACCAGGTTTTAGTTTTGGACGGAACATGGCGTAAGACTTTTAAAATGCTGCAGCTCAATCAGCAGCTTGCCGATTTGTCTAGAGTGGTACTTGAACCTGAAACCGAATCCAAATACATTGTGCGCAAACAGAAAGATCAAAACTCGCTATCAACAGTGGAAGCCGTTGCAGAACTGCTGTCTCGATTGGAAAGTGATGCTGAAAAGTTTCAGCCACTTTTACAGGCCTTTGAATCCATGCAACAGCAGCAGATGGCATTCAGAAAAAAATGACATTGCAGAGCCGTTATAATAGCCAGAATTTATTTATTCTTTAAAAGCGAAATTAAGTGTCTAACAGCCAGAACCCTTTTGTTAATAGCTTTACTCAGCTGTTGACTGTGCAAAATAATCAGCTCAGCCTAGCTCAAATTCTGTTGTTGATAGGATCTCTGTTCATTGTCTATGTTGTTCCGTCTTATATGTTTCCACTGATAGATATGGACGAAGGGGCTTATGCCGCTGTATCCAGAGAGATGTTCATCAATGGTACCTGGCTGTCGACCATGCTCAATGGCGAACCGTTTTTTCACAAACCCGCTCTCATGTATTGGACACAATCCATAGGCCTGTTGATTTTTGGTGAAGCGCGTTTTGCTTACCGTTTTCCATCGTTGATCGCTTTTTTTATCTGGCTCTATGTCAGCTATCAATTTGTAAAAAAATATCTCGATATTAATACTGCCTGGTCTTTTCTATGGATCAGTATTTTCGCTGTCGGTTCGATTATCTCATTTAAAGCTGCAATTCCTGATGCCTGGTTGATTCTGTTTATTTCGCTGGGTATATACAAGGCCTACGACTATCTGGTTGATGCTGATGAAAAAGCTTTGCTGTGGGCTTTTGTCTGGACTGGGTTCGGCATTCTCGCCAAGGGGCCAATTGCGTTTGTAGTGGTTGCTGGCTCACTGTTCTTTTATCTGTTAATAGCAAAGAACTGGAGTCTACTGTTTAAAACCATTCTCCACTGGAAAGGTTGGTTGGCAATGCTGGTTGTAGTCTTGCCTTGGTACTTGTTGCAAGTCTATCTCTACGGCCAGCAGTTTTTGGATGAGTTTTTTGGTGTCCACAATGTTGGCCGCTTTATGAATGCGATGGAGTCTCACAGCGGTGGCGTTTTCTACTATGTGATCGATATGTTGCTGTTAAGTCTGCCTTTTGTCTCTATTTTGGTGTTGGCGATCGTACCCTGGTTCAAAGCCAGTAAACAGGCCTCAATAGAACGCATGATGCTGGTCTGGTTTTTATTGGTATTGATCTTCTTTACCATCGCCGCAACCAAGTTACCGCACTACCTGATGTATGGCGTGCCTCCGGTATTAATAATGATGGCTTACTACCTGCAACAGCAGACGCCTAAATGGGGTATGGGAGTAGCTCTGATTGGTTTCGCTGCCTTATTGATTGCTCTACCGCTCGGTCTGGAACAAGCCTCTGCTAATCAGAAGGATATCTTCTACCAGGAAACTCTCAAAGAGGCTTCTCTGTTCTTGCCTGAGCTTTACTATATTTGGATAGGCCTGCTAATTTTGACAGGCCTGGTTTTGATTGCTAAGAAGTGGGATAAAATGGTTCAGGTGTTTTTAGCAGGCCTGATCTCTGCATTGAGTTTTAACTATGCAATGATTGCCTACGCTATGAACCTGCAACAAGAACCGATTGTGGCTGCCGCTAACTTTGTGAAAGAAAACAAACTAAAAGTGGTTACCTGCTGTATACAGATGCCAAGCTTTAATATTGAAGCCCAGCAATTTACCCCTATGCGCAAACCCAAAGCGGGTGAAATTGCATTCGGTAAAAGATATGAATTAGAGAGAAAGTTCAGTAAAGTTGAGTTTTTATTCATTGATCGCGGTGTTGCTATCGCTAAGATCATTGAGGAATAAGTTGAGGAATATGTCGTGAATAATCCACTTGAAGCAAGCAACAGTTTACCGAATTCTCTGGGGCAGACTGTTGACGGCCTGATGTCAGAGGCAGATTGCACTGTCGATTTATCAATCATCATTCCCTGTTTCAATGAACAGCAGGCCATTCCTATTTTTCTTAAAGAGGTTGAACCGATCCTTGATGAACTCAATATGAGTTATGAGTTAGTTTTTATCAATGATGGTAGTACTGATGAAACCCTGAAAACCCTACTTGAATGCAAACAATCGGTACCGCAAATGCGAATCATCAATCTGTCGAGAAATTTTGGTAAAGAGGCGGCGTTGAGTGCAGGTATTGATATCTGCGCTGGCAGGGCGGTTATTCCAATTGATGTCGACCTACAAGATCCACCTGAATTAATTCCGAAAATGGTCAAGATCTGGCAGGAAAAAGAGGTTGATGTGGTCTTGGCAAAGCGCGGTGACCGCAGTAAAGATACCTTTATGAAGCGTTGGAGTGCAAACCTTTTCTATCGCTTCAATAATGTCATATCCAAAACCAAAATTCCTGAAAATGTCGGTGATTTCAGACTGGTTTCCAGGCGTTGTGTGGAAGCGATAAAATCGATGGGAGAAACTCAGCGTTTTATGAAAGGCGTGTTTGCCTGGGTTGGCTTTAAAACTGAAACCATTGAATATGAGCGCGCCGAACGTTCTGCCGGGGAAGCCAGCTTCAACGCCTGGAAACTCTGGAATCTTGCACTGGAAGGCTTTACCAGTTTCTCGACCGCACCGCTTAGAATCTGGCTCTATATAGGTATCTTTGCCTGGTTTATCTCTATCTTCTACGGCTCATGGATTGTTATAAAAACTCTTATCTTTGGTGTCGATCTACCCGGTTATGCTTCACTCTTCACCGCTGTCATGTTCTTTGGAAGCACCCAGTTAATCGTACTTGGGGTCTTGGGTGAATATATTGGTCGTATCTATATGGAAACGAAAGGACGTCCTCTCTATATTGTCGAGAAAGAGTATTAGCGAGCTTTGAAAAAACAGTTTAGCTTATATGCCTTAATTGGTGTTCTAAATACCGGCGTCCATTGGGTTATATTTGGTCTGCTCTATTGGTTTGAATTTTCACAGGCCTTATCAAACCTGGCAGGATTCTTAGTTGCTTCACTTTTCTCTTACGTGGTTAATTCAAAAGTCACCTTTGAAGCTAAGTTACACCTTGGACGCTACTTACTGTTTATGCTAGGAATGGCGTCGATCAGCTTGATAGTCGGACACACCGCAGACCTGTTTGAACTTCACCCTTTGATCACCTTGGTGAGTTTTTCAGTAATCAGTTTGGTATTGGGTTTTCTGTGGTCAAAACTGGTGGTTTTTAGAGCTTAGAATTAACATTACTCGTATTTAACGCCATCAAAAAACACAGCGTTATACCAACCATCTTTACCTAATAATTTTAATTATTTAAAAACCGCTATTATCGCTAACGAGAAGTCTAAAAAAGATGTTTGAAATTTAGATGGTTCATTGAAAGCAGATTTTTATTACGCATCGTGCTTTATGTGATCAAACCACTTCTTCTCAATCGTTTTACCAATCTTAATAAACCTTTTTTCAATTGCGTGGTGCATCCACAGTGAGAAGTAGAGCGTCATTAATAGCGCCAGAATAAAGGTGGGGGCGACCAAGTAGAGTGGCACTTCAGTGATCTGTTTAACATCCGTTGTGCCTAACACCATTACCCAGGCGATAACAATAAAAGGGAAGTGAAAGAAGTACATCGGGTAGGCGACTTCTGAGAGCAAGCGCCAGATTTTACACTCGACAATTTGTGTTTTAAGGCGAGCAATGCCATCTTCTATCGTTGATATTCGATAGTAAGCAAACAGAACCAGTCCCAGCACCGCAAAGCTAAATAGAATACGGTGCACCACAACCATAAACAGATTTAGGTTAGTATCAAACTGTTGGTAAAAAATGGTGTCTTGGTGATAAACCGGAAACCGTAGCGACCAGTAAATCACGGTAAATCCAAACAGCCAAATGAGTATTTGATGGCCTTGAGTAAGCTTGATAAACGGTTTTGGATATTTCCATAATAGCAGTGCCCACAATACGCCAAGTAACAAAGGTGTGATACGGTTTTCTATCAGGTAGTACATGGTGTCCATATAGACCGCCCCAGCATCAGTATTAAATAGTTGATACCAGTGAGTTTGATAGATTAGTGGTTCCTGCCAGGCATGGTAGAAACGAGAGCCGATTGATGCCAGAATCAGCAAGCTCAACCAGAGTATAGGGCGTTTGCTCTTTGCCAAAAACAGTAGCAGAAATGGCAGTACCAGATAAAACTGCATCTCAATCGAGAGACTCCATTGCACCGGAATGATCGCTTTGCTAAAGATGTTTTCTATAAACAGTAAGCTATACCAGCCCTCCGTTAGCAGCTTCTCAATATCGCCTAAACCGTAAATTAACAAGGCAACTAGGAATAGCGGGTATATCCGAAAAAAACGATGCAGGTAGAAACGCCGAATATGGATGTCCTGCTTTTTGTCCCAGACTTTAAACAGCGCATAACTCAGCAGGAAAGCACTGAGTAGAAAGAAAATATCAACCGCTTTATCAAACCCTAGAACAAAACTGAACCATTCTGGAATCGAGTTAACAAAACCATTGAGTTTTTCACTATCGTCTTTAAACAGAAAAAACACCGCAAAGAAGATGTGAAACAAAATTACCATCAATACACTCAGGCCCTTTAAAAAGTCGACCACAGGAAAAGCTCGGGATGGCTGGTCCAGAATCTGTTTAGCCACCATCAAAGGTGCCATTAACCATTTTTTTACGGCTAAAAAAGGTGCAGATATATTCATTCAAATCCAGAGATACTAGGTTGCTTTTTGTTTTTTATTTGTAAGGCGGTTGTTTAACTTTGTGAGTCGGCTTTGAAGTTTCCAGAACAGATAAGCCGGCTGATCGCAATGCTCCTTATCTTTTGGGAAGTTGATGGCTGTTTGTGACTTTTTGCCTTCAGTGTCAGTCTGTTGTTTAACCATAAGTTCTATTTAAGAGTCGATTTTGATGTTGCCATCGATCGCTTTTTTCAAGATGTTTAAAATCTCAAGGTTGGGGAACCCATCTGCTGGCAAATCTCGTTTTGCCTGAAATGCCCTTAACGCCTTGCGGGTCTGTGAACCAGCGATTCCGTCAGGTTTTCCAGTGGTATAACCCAATAAATTGAGATAGGTCTGTAACTCTTTAATTTGTGTTCGGCTCAAGCTTTTATCGTTCTTTGGTGCCGATTTGCTCAACGCAGGGCGGTGAATAATTTGATCTGCTAAATGCCCTACCGCAATAGCGTACTTATCAGAATTGTTCCAGCGTTTAATGACTCTGAAGTTCTCATAGACCAGAAAAGCCGGCCCTTTATAGTTGGCAACCAGCAGTAAACGAGCATTCATATTTGCATGCGGCAATTTTTTTGCTCCAGCTAGAGTAATACCCAGATCATCCCAATACTTTAATGGGCGAGCAGTTTTGTTGTCGGCAAGGGAGTAATTAAAATTTTTAGGTAAGATAACCTCACGCCCCCAGTTTTCGGTAGTTTGCCAGCCAAGTTGGTTCAAGAAATTGCCTGCGGAGTGGAAAACATCAGGGAGGCTGTCCCACAAATTGATCTTGCCATCGCCATCGCCATCCACCGCATATCTTAGATAGTTAGATGGCATAAATTGACACTGTCCCATGGCTCCCGCCCAAGACCCTTTCATCTGTTCTAAGTTAACGTGGCCTTTATCAAGAATTGTCAAAGCACTCAGTAACTCGTTGGTAAAGAACTTACTCCGCCTTGGGTCATAGGCCAAGGTGGCTAAAGATTGTATAATTGGCAGGTTACCGGTATAGCTACCGTAGTTAGTTTCCATTCCCCAAAAGGCCACTAGATAACGTCCAGGAATACCGTACTTTTGGGTTACCTCATCAAGAAGTTTCTTATGTTTTTTGTAGTATTTTTGGCCGTTTTTTATGCGGTATTTGCTCACGGCACGGTCAAAATACTGAAAAAATGTCTGGGTGAACTCAGGCTGTTTCCGGTCAGATTTAACAACGTCTCTACTAAACGTAATGTCTTTAAAAGCTTGCTCTAAAGTCGTTTCGGAAATCCCTCTGTTTTTGGCCTTTTGTTTAAAGTCATTTAACCATGAATTAAAACCTGCTTCAGAAGGTTCAAAATCGGCACTTTTTAACTGTGTACTCAATAGAGTTGAACAGAAAAAAAGTAGAGTAACCAACAGCTGTTTTGTCTTTAAAGGCATAAAAATGAGGCTCGACTGTGAGTAACTAATTATTGACCAGAGTGATATTCTACCTAATCAAAAACTACCAGAGTATGAAAACAGTTAAAATTACAGGATTAAATAGCGAATTAAGTTGGAAATAGATTAATGAAGTTTTTTGCCACAACCCCCGGCGGTTTAAGTGAATTGTTAAAAGAGGAGTTAAGCTCTTTTGGCGCTGAAGAAATTAGAGTTCAGCCAAGGGGGGTTGAGTTTAGTGGTAGTTTAGAAGTTGCTTACCGATCTTGTTTATGGTCCAGGCTGGCTAACCGCATCTTTTTAACCGTGTTAGAGGTCGAACTGTCCAATCAGGAGGATTTAACTCGGCAGGTGGCAAGCTTGGGTTGGCAAAAACACTTGGATGCTGACGGTAGTTTTGCAGTCTCTTTTTCTGGTAAGGGCATGGGGATTGATCACAGTCATTACGGAGCCCTTAAAATTAAAGACGGCATAGTTGACTATTTCCGCGAAAAAACCAATAGCCGACCCAGTATTGATACCGCCGAGCCTGATCTGCGAGTTCATGGTCACCTGAATCGTAATAAGTTGACTCTGAGTATTGATCTGGTTGGTTATAGTTTGCATCAGCGTGGTTACCGTGAAGGCCAGCAAGTGACCGCACCACTTAAAGAAAACCTGGCGGCAGCTCTGCTAATGCGAGCGGGCTGGCCAGAAATCGCCAAACAGGACGGTTGTTTATACGACCCTATGTGCGGCTCAGGTACCTTCTTGGTCGAAGCCGCGATGATGGCCTCTGATCTAGCACCAGGCCTGCAAAAATCTGAAATTATGCAGCTCAATTACTGGAAAATGCATGATCGTGAGCTCTGGCAAAAACTGATTGATGAAGCTGAACAGCGCGAATCAGCAGGCCTGCGAAATCTACCCGATATCTATGGCTCTGACTCTTCGCATAAGTCTCTCGATATCGCTTATGAAGCGATTGCCAATGCCGGTTACGACGACTCGATTGAAGTCAAACAGATGACCGTTGAACAAGGGCGTCGCTGGGGTGACTGGCAGCCAGGCCTGGTAATTAGTAACCCACCTTATGGTGAACGTTTAGGCGAGCTTGAAGAAGTGAAACTCCTCTATTCCGATTTTGGTAACTATATTAAAACTGAATTTGACGGTTGGCAGTCAGCTATCTTTACCTGTAATCCAGAGCTGGGTATGTATCTTGGTATTAAGGCCAAACGTAGCCATAACTTCTTTAATGGTGCTCTTGAGTGTAAGTTACTGCGTTTTGATGTCTCGGCAGAATTCCACCGCGAACCGGCGGTTAAGACCGGTGCGAACCTGATCGAAGAGATCCACAAAATCAAACCGGAACTACAGCAGTCTGAAGGCACCAGAATGGTCAGCAATCGGATTAAGAAGAATCTTAAACAGCTGCGCAAGTGGGCCAAAAATAACGAGGTGTTTGCGTACCGGGTCTACGATGCTGATATTCCTGAATATGCGCTATCGGTTGACTACTACCAAACTGAAGACGCTGGAGAGTGGCTGGTGGTTAATGAATATGCACCGCCCAAAACAGTGGATAGAGGTAAATCCAAAAGACGCCTGCATGAAGGGCTTGCGGCTATGCCGTTATCATTTCCGGAAATTGCAATAGATCAGATGATTTTTAAAGTCAGACAGCGTCAGTCTGGAAGTTCTCAGTATGAGAAGTTGGATGATAGTAAGGCGTTCTATTCGGTGATGGAGAATGGTTCTAAAATTCGAGTCAATTTTACCGACTATCTGGATACGGGTTTGTTTTTGGATCATCGAGATGTGCGTGCATTAGTAGCTCAAAAAGCCAAAGGCAAGAGCCTGCTAAACCTGTTCTGTTATACCGCTACTGCAAGTGTTGAAGCTGCAGTTTGGGGAGCCAAATCCAGTTTGAGTGTCGATATGTCGAAAACCTATCTCTACTGGGCTGAGCACAATATGATGCACAACAAAATAGATAGCCGCAAACACCTGCTAAAACAGGCTGATGTCATCGCTTGGCTCGATCAACAGAGTAAGCAGCCTGAGCAGACCTATGATGTGATTTTTATGGATCCACCTTCATTTTCAACTTCAAAACGGATGGAAGGTACCTTGGATATTCAGCGTGACCATACCGATCTGATAAAACAGGCTATGAGCCTGCTAAAATCAGGAGGTGAGCTGATTTTCTCGAACAACCTACGTAAGTTTAAACTCGATATAGGGTCTCTTGAAGGCTACAAAATTGAGAATATTACGCAAAAAACCATGCCCAAGGATTTTCAACGTAATAGCAAAATTCACCAGGCCTGGTTGATTACTAAATAGGAAGAGACAATGGTAAACGGATTTCATCGCTTAAACATGATCGGAATAGGTTTTAAAGAGAGCTTTGAAATCAATTCAAATAAGGAGTTCCTTCAAGCGGAGAGGCAAGATTTTTTTCAATCTCTCTACAAATGGTATGACTCTTTCGATATGCCTGATATCGACAGAGTAGATCTCCTGCATGAAAACGTTTATAACAATCTGACCAATGGTGAGTTTGATGATGATTTTTACATCAGTATGTACCATCAAGCCTTGGTATGGCATAAACATGGCGTAAACATAAGTCGTGTCATGTTGATTCTGACGCACTGCAGGCAGCTGTTTATTATGCTTTCTGAAAAACAGGAAAATCACCTGTTAGCTCGTGCACTGTGCCACAGTATTGATCTGGGGCAATCAATCATTTCAGATGTCTATCAGCTACATGATACTTTGAAAAACTTGCGCAAAAATCTCAGGCCGAAGTGAGTAGGATGAGACGTTCTTTTCATCTTATTTCGGCAGATACTCCCGAAGATTTGATTCAGGTTTATATTGATCACCAAAATTGGAAAATGAGAGCATACGCCTGCGCTCTTGGAGAAATAGAGGAGGGCGACTTTCCTTTTTCTACCGATGAATGTCGCTTGGGTATATGGTTGAACGCTGGTGGTATTGAGCAGATTCCTGAACAAGAAAGAGCAACATTTAATGCCGCACATGAGCAAGTTCATCTGCTCGGGTATAAAGCTTTAAAAGAAGCAAGAAAGCAACACCCGGAAAGAATTGTTGAGTTCTTAAATGATATGGAGCTGGCGTCTGATGAAGTTTGCAGGGTTTTGTTAGAGAGAATTGAAGATGTCTTTACACGTTTAGCCAGCCTCGACAGTTTGACAGGCCTGCCAAACAGAAAAGCTTTTGATGCCCAGCTCTCTTACAATGTGTCACTGAGCAACCGTCATGGGTTGTGGGTTGGTTTAATTTTGCTTGATATTGATCATTTCAAGTCAGTCAACGATAAGTATGGACATGATTATGGTGATCAGGTTCTGGTTGAGTTTGCCAAAATTCTAGAGTGTACTGTGCGCCTCGAAGACCATGTATATCGTTGGGGAGGAGAAGAGTTTGCAGTACTGGTGTTTGATAAAACTCCCGATGGTATCGAGCTTCTGGCAGAAAGGCTGAGAGATAGAGTAGAGTCCTCTGCCATGAGCGATGATGACAATCAGGAATCAAGGATTACGATTAGCTGTGGAGCAGTTAGTATTGCAGCCGATGTCACAATTTCTGAGAAAGAACTGTTTTCAAAGGTCGATCGATTACTCTACAACGCTAAAAAGCAAGGTAGAAATAGGGTTTGTTATCAAACTCTTGAGTCAAATTAAGTTGTTAAAGACTGGTTTAGTTTATATTTTCTCTTTGGAGATTTAAGGGAAAACAAAATGGAACAAAGCATTCAATTTGATGAAGAGTTGATTAAACGTTATAACCAGACGGGGCCGCGTTACACTTCTTATCCGACAGCAGTTCAATTTGATGAGTCCTTTGGTATTGATGACTACAAGCAAGCAGCAAGCCGTAGCAATGAAACCGGACGAGGTTTGTCACTCTACTTTCATATTCCATTTTGCGACACAGTCTGTTTTTTCTGCGCTTGCAGTAAAGTCTGGACTCGTGACCGTTCTAAAACCACACCCTATTTAGGTCATCTTTTCAAAGAGATTGAGATGCAATCGAAGTTGTTTGATTCCAGTCGCAAGGTAGAACAACTTCACTGGGGGGGCGGTACGCCGACATTCATTAACCTGGATGAGATGCAACAGTTGATGGATAAAACTCGTCAGCACTTTAATCTCTATGACGATGATACAGGTGAATATTCGATTGAAATTGACCCGCGAGAGGCCAATAGAGAGACGGTCACTTTGTTGCGTGAACTTGGCTTTAACCGTATGAGCCTTGGGGTACAAGATTTTGACGAACGAGTACAAAAAGCGGTCAACCGAATTCAAACTCAAGAGCAGACCTTTGAAGTACTGGATGCGGCAAGAGATACCGGATTTATGTCAGTTAATGTTGATTTGATCTACGGTTTGCCGTTGCAGACAGAGACAGGATTTATTAAAACCCTGGATCGAGTATTAGAGTCTGAACCGGATCGTTTCTCGATATTTAACTATGCCCATATGCCGACAATGTTCCCCACCCAGAAAAAAATGAATGAAGCGGATATGCCATCAGCCGATGAGAAGCTGGCAATTCTGCATTCTGCCACCGAGCGTTTGCTCGAAGCAGGCTATGTTTATATCGGAATGGATCACTTTGCTAAACCGGACGATGAGCTGGCGATTGCGCAGCGCGATGAAACCCTATATCGAAATTTTCAGGGCTATTCTACTCATGCCGAGTGTGATCTAGTGGGGATGGGGGCGACTTCGATTTCACTGATCAATAACACCTATGCTCAAAATCGAAAGACCTTAAATGAGTACTATGAAGCGATTGAGGCTGGTGATTTAGCAGTATTCCGCGGAGTTCAACTGACCGAGGACGATGAGTTGCGTCGCGATGTGATTACTCGTTTGATCAGTCACTTCCATCTAAATTTTGCAAAAATAGATGCGCAGTGGAATATTCGTTTTAAAGAGTACTTTGCTGCTGAGTTGGCTAATCTAAAGCCGATGGTTGAAGATGGTTTGATTACTATGAATGAAGCAGATATCTATGTCACCGCTAAGGGAAGATTGTTGATTCGAAATATCTGCATGGTGTTTGATGCTTATCTGAAATCCGGCACCACCAACCGTTTCTCTAAGGTTATATAAGGTCTCAAGATTGTGGGCCAGGGAAAATACGTTCAGTTTTACCTGTGGCCCAATATACTGTTAAACCAATCCACTCTTTCCAGGCCGGTTCAAGAGATTTTAGATTGTCGTAGAGATTGAAGTTAAACTTTCTATAGTCTTCAGAATGAGTTCGGTAATCTACCGGATAAGGCACAAGATTAATGCCTTGCATTTGAGCAACTCCGACCGCCCTAGGCATATGAAATGCTGATGTAACCAGTAAGTATTTACCGTCTGCTTTTGGAAGAAGAGGTTTGGTGTTTACAAAGTTTTCAAATGTATTGCGTGATTCACTTTCGATGATTAAGCGGTACTCAGGAACGCCTACGGAAGTTAATAATTGCTTGGCGATTGCAGCTTCGCCACCAGAGTTTTGAAGTCTAGGGTCACCGCTACCTCCTGAGAAAATAATCGGTATTCTTGGATAGATGCTAGCAAGCTTGGCTGCACCAATATATCGATCTCCAGCTATTCCAAGTTCGGCGGTATTCCAACTCAAAGATCTAGCCAGTTCTTCTCCACCACCCAGAACAATAATGCCATCTATTTCGTAAGGCATGGTTTCAGGTTTAGCAAAGCGTTTTTCAAGCGGTTCCATCAGGTAGTCTGAAACAGGGTAAGCCATTATTGTAAAGGCTATAAGGCCTGTCGGAATCAGTAGTTTTTTTGCTGCCGAGATACGGTTAAATATTAGAAAGAGGGCACCAAGGAAGCTGGCAAAAATGATGACGTTGGCAGGGCTGAGAAAAGCCCAGGCAATTTTAGAAACTATAAAGAAAACATCTTCCATAAACCTATCTTAAATGTCTTATACAAAAAGCAAAAGGTTTTTTATTAACAAATACTTGAATGGCAAAACTTCAACCCTATATTTTTGTTAGTTAACAATTTTTTAGGAGTGTCTAACTATGATGGATAGATTAACCACACAGTTTCAAAATGTATTGGGACAGGCTCAATCGATTGCTGTTGGCCAAGACAATCAGTTTATAGAACCTTTGCATATTCTTGCAGCTATGCTGGATGAATCTGCTCATCTGCTTCAACTCGCCAATATTAATGTACAGGCGTTAAAACAGAGCACGGCCGATAAGATAAGTAAATTGCCAAAGGTCAGTGGTACAGGTGGGCAAGTTCAGCTTTCGCAAAAGTCGGGTAGCGTGCTCAATCTAATGGATAAACAGTCTCAGAAGAATGGTGACGCCTATATTGCCAGTGAACTGTTCTACCCAGCGCTGTTAGAAACCAGTGATCCGGCAGCGGAACTGTTTAAGCAGGCTGGCGCCAACAAACAGGCAATAGAAACTGCCATTCAACAAGTTCGTGGAGGAGAGAGTGTGCAAGAGCAAAATGCAGAACAGAATCGACAGGCCCTTGATAAATACACTGTAGATTTAACCGCTCGTGCTGAAGAAGGCAAGCTTGACCCTGTAATTGGTCGAGATGATGAGATCCGCCGTGCCGTTCAGGTACTGCAGCGCCGAACTAAAAACAATCCGGTATTAATAGGTGAGCCGGGTGTTGGTAAAACAGCGATAGTCGAAGGTTTGGCCCAGCGTATTGTTAATGGCGAGGTTCCAGAAGGTATCAAGAATAAAAAGTTACTCTCACTGGATTTAGCAGGCCTGCTTGCAGGTGCGAAATACCGCGGTGAGTTTGAAGAGCGTTTAAAAGCACTACTTAAAGATCTAGAGAAACAGGAAGGCTCAGTGATTCTGTTTATTGATGAGATTCATACCATGGTTGGTGCCGGTAAAACCGAAGGTTCAATGGATGCAGGTAATATGCTTAAACCCGCTTTAGCGCGAGGCGAGCTTCACTGTATCGGTGCTACTACGCTTGATGAATATCGAGAGAATATTGAAAAAGACGCTGCTCTTGAGCGCCGTTTTCAAAAGGTGTTGGTTGATGAACCAACCGAAGAGGACACGATTGCGATTTTGCGTGGATTGAAAGAGCGTTATGAAATTCACCACGGAGTGGATATTACCGATCCGGCAATTGTCGCGGCTGCCAGCCTATCTCAGCGTTATATCACGGATCGTCAATTACCTGATAAAGCGATTGATTTGATTGATGAAGCGGCTTCAAGAATACGTATGGAGATCGACTCTAAGCCAGAAGTAATGGATAAACTTGATCGCCGTTTGATTCAGTTAAAAATTGAAGAGGTGGCCTTGAAAAAAGAGAAAGACCAGGCCTCTAAAAAACGTCTTTCCAGCTTGCGTGAAGAGATTAAAGAGCTTGAAAAAGAGTACTCTGATTTGGAAGAGGTTTGGAAACGAGATAAGGCTGCACTTCAAGGCGCGCAACAGTTTAAAGAAGAGTTGGATGCGGCTCGAATTGAACTCGAAGCGGCTCGTCGTGCCGGTGATTTAGCCAAGATGTCGGAGATTCAGTACGGCAAAATCCCAGAGTTGGAATCTAAAATTCAGGCTGCTGAGCTCGCCGAATCAGAAGCAGAAGAGTCTGATGGCCTGTTAAAAAACAAAGTGACCGACGAAGAAATTGCTGAAGTGGTGGCTCGCTGGACAGGGATTCCTGTATCGAAAATGATGGACGGTGAACGCGATAAATTATTGCGTATGGAAGAGGCCTTGGCCGAAAACGTTATTGGTCAGTCAGAAGCCGTGAGTGCGGTTTCTGATGCCATCCGTCGCTCTCGAGCAGGCCTGTCAGATCCAAATCGTCCAAATGGTTCTTTCTTGTTCTTAGGGCCAACCGGTGTCGGTAAAACTGAGTTAACTAAAGCCTTGGCTGATTTCCTGTTTGATACTACCGATGCGATCGTTCGCATCGATATGTCTGAGTTTATGGAGAAACATTCGGTTGCTCGTTTAGTCGGTGCGCCTCCAGGGTATGTTGGTTATGAACAGGGCGGTTATCTGACTGAAGCGGTTCGCCGC
>DBOI01000087.1 GCA_002299245.1 Hydrogenovibrio sp. UBA650 | reverse complement strand
CTAGTTGAAAAAATTCGTAAATACGAATTGAATTAATGGATTGGTAAATGATTACGGAAGTTGAACAGCAGAGACTGAACGAGCTAGAAGAAGCTTTCAAGCTATTCAATGAAACCTCTAATCAACTGACGTCCTCCTATGAATCATTACAGGAGCAAGTTGAGCATTTACAGAAACGACTTGAAGCCAGTGATCAAGAGAAGAAACAGGTGGCAGACCACTTGGTGCGTCTGCTTTCGCTATTACCGGCAGGGGTCATCGTTCTCAACCCGAGTAACCAAATTTTAGAAATGAACCCCAGTGCAGAAAAAATTCTTGGGATGGATGCGATGGGGCGAGACTGGAATATTGTGTTGATGAATGCTTTTTACAGTACCAATGATGCTGGTGAATTTGTTACTCATGACAACCACTTTTATCAGACTTCGGAAACTTTGCTGGATGACGAACAAAGTAAAATTGTACTGATTCAGGACGTTACTGAAGCCCGACAATTGAGAGAGCACATTAGCAGGCACCAGCGGTTGCATTCGATGGGTGAAATGGCAGCCTCTCTTGCTCATCAGATTCGCACTCCTCTTTCCTCGGCTTTGCTCTATGTTTCACAGATGAATTCTGAACATTTGGGTGATGAAAAGCGTGAACACTTTGTAAATAAAGCGCTCAATAGCCTAAACCATCTTGAATCACTTGTTAAAGATATGCTTCAGTATGCTAAAGGTGGCAAAGGCAGTGACAGGCCTGTTAAATTAGAAGAACTAATTGAAAACCTTGAGCAGTCGGTAGAGTCTCCAGTTCAGGTTTCTAATAGTCGCATAGTTTTTAATGCATTCATGCCTGGTATGATTGTTTCAGGTGATATGGATGCTTTAGTTACTGCCCTGCAAAACCTTGTCGGCAATGCAATAGATGTTGTTGGGAACCGCGCAGATATTGCAGTTACGGTTAATAAGTTTAGCGACAGCAGAGTGGATATTATTGTCAGTGATAAAGGGCCTGGTATTTCTGCAGATCAATTGGAAAAAATCTTTGAGCCTTTCTATACTAGCCGTGCTAAAGGAACAGGCTTAGGTTTAGCGGTTGTTCGTGCTATTGCCGAGGCACACAATGGTGAAGTTTGGGTAAAATCAATTCAAGGGTATGGTTCTCAGTTTGGATTGAGGCTGCCACTTACTCAAAAAGAGGGTGATTCATGAGTATAGCCAAAATACTCGTTGTTGAAGACGATTCGGAGTTGCAAGAAGCTTTGGTTGATATTCTCAATCTGAATGGATTTGAGGTACTTAGCGTCAGTAGTTCAGAAGAAGCGATTACTGTTTTGAACGATGAGATAGGTATGGTATTCACTGATATCCGCATGGATGGCATGGATGGTTATACTTTAATGAAAAAAATAAGAGCCGCTAAACCTTACCTTCCAATCGTTTTAATGACCGCGTACGGCACCATTGAACAGGCTGTTGATGCAATGAAAGCGGGTGCAGTAGATTACATAGTTAAGCCATTTGAAGCTAATGTACTGGTGGAAAAAGCCAAAGCTTACTTTAATCGCGATGCTTCGAGTGAAGATGACTTCATAGTTGCTGATCCAGCGACTCAGCAGTTGAAGGCGATGGCGCAAAAAGTATCTGAAAGTGATGCTAGTGTCATGATTACTGGTCAGAGTGGAACCGGAAAAGAGGTTCTTGCACGCTACATTCATAATCAGTCGCCACGAGCTAAACAACCTTTTGTAGCGATTAACTGTGCGGCTATTCCTGAATCCATGTTGGAAGCGACCCTGTTTGGTTATGAAAAAGGCGCCTTTACCGGGGCTGCCAAAGCGATGCCTGGAAAGTTTGAACAGGCTCAAAAAGGCACGATATTCCTAGATGAAATTGGTGAGATGAAACCAGATTTACAGGCCAAATTACTTAGGGTTTTACAAGAAAAAGAGGTTGAAAGAATTGGCAGTACCAAGACGATTGATCTTGATGTACGTGTCTTAAGTGCATCAAACATCGATATGAAAAAAGCCATTAGTAATGGCGATTTCAGAGATGATCTATTTTATCGCTTGAATGTATTTCCCTTAAACCTTCCTGCACTTCATGAACGACCAAGGGATATTGCTGCAATTGCCGAGAGGTTGATTCAAAGACACTGTGGTTCAAATCGTATTCAACCTGTTATATCTGCTCAGGCTATGAAACGACTGGTACAGTATTCCTGGCCTGGCAATATTCGAGAGTTGGATAATGTTATCCAGCGCGCTCTTGTTCTAATGAGTGGAGATACTATTCAAGAACAAAATATTTTGCTTGATGAGGGTGTCAATATTGTCGACCTAGATAAACCGCTTGAGCGAGTTCCGGATACTCAAGCAAATCCCCCAGATAATTTTGAGACAGAAAACCTTGGGTCTGAAGAAGAAAGTGAAGGTTTACCGACTGATTTAAAAGCAAGAGAGACTCAGTTGATTATTGATACTCTGAAAAATAATGCTGGCCATCGCCAGAAAACTGCAGAGGCTTTGAATATAAGTCCGCGTACATTACGTTATAAACTTGCAAAATTAAAAGACCAGGGTTATGAAATCCCGTAATAATCGCCTTAACAAGTCTTTATCGGCTAGAATAAAATTTCTTTAGTCGAGATAGCGGTTTTTTGACATTTTAGTGGCATGGCTATTGCTTTTTGATGAAAAACCAACATTTTTTGATCTGTTTTCGGTTAAAAATTTGTTTGGTCGCGATAAAAAATACCATTTATTGGCATTGAGTTTGGAGATTGATCCATTATGAAACCAGTTGATACTCAGAGCTTGCTTTTGCAAATGCGCTCTTTAGCAGCTCAGGCTGAGGCTAAGCCTTTGTCCACTGATGTTGAACAAAAACTGGAAGGTTTGGAAAAATCAGAAAACTTTGCCGAATTACTGGCAAACTCTGTTCGGGCGGTTAATGAACAGCAACAAAAATCTGCAGAGATGAAAAAAGCCTTTGAACGTGGTGACCCGGATGTCGAGCTATCCGAAGTAATGCTTCAGGCTCAAAAAGCAAGTTTATCCTTCCAGGCGATGACACAAGTAAGAAATAAATTAGTCGAAGCCTACAAAGAAGTAATAAACATGCCGCTGTAGATGTTAAAACCCAATAACATGTAACAGAATATACACACAAGAAGAATAATATGGCAGACCAGCAAGCAGCCTTAGACCCATCTTTGGAAACCCAGCCACCGGCTGGTTCTGCCTCCAATCTGATTAACAATCTCACCTCTCTTTCTGTTGCTAAACAGGTTAGTTTAGTGATCGCCTTAGCGGCATCAATGTCGTTAATTGTTGGTATTGTGATCTGGTCGCAGAGCACACCTTACACGCTGTTATTTGGCAGTGTTGATGCTAAAGATATGAATGAAATCGTTCAGACTCTGGATCAGGAAGGAGTCAGTTATCAGATCGATCAGAGCAGCGGTGGCATTATGGTGCCAACCGATATGGTTCACAGTTTAAGACTTAAGCTGGCCGCTGCAGGCTACCCAAAACAGGCTGCAACTGGTTATCAGATTTTGGATGCTGAAACCCAGAGTTTTGGTATTTCTCAGTTCAAAGAGACAACTCGATATCACCGAGCCTTGGAAGGTGAGCTAGCAAAATCAGTATCATCAATTAATGCGGTTAAATCTGCCAGGGTCATGTTAGGCCTGCCAAAACGCTCTGTATTTGTTCGCAAACAACAAAAACCTTCGGCATCGGTTGTTGTCAAACTTTATCCGGGACGAACCTTGAATGAAGAGCAAGTCAGTGCAGTGGTCTACTTGGTCTCATCCAGTATTCCAAATATGGATGCAAAATCGGTGACGGTTGTTGACCAGCATGGGAGCTTGTTGACTAATTCCAGCTCGGTTACAGGCCTGTTAAATATGAGTATGAAGCAGCTGGATTATACTCGCCAGGTTGAAGACACGCTTTCCAGTCGAATCATAAAACTTCTTGCGCCTATTGTTGGGGGAGAGAGTAAGGTTCGAGCTCAAGTAACTGCTGAATTAGATTTCACACAGCAGGAACAGACCCGAGAAAACTTTGAACCTGATCCAGAAGCAGTCCGTTCTGAACAGGAGATTAAAGAGATTAACCGTGAGAAAGGGCCTACAGGAATTCCAGGCGCTCTAACAAACCAGCCTCCAAGAGCCGGATTGGCACCGGAACAAGGCTATACAGCCGATGGCGATCCTAACCTCAAAAGCTCAAGCGAAAAATCTACAAAAAACTATGAGCTGGATAGAACGATTAGCCATATCAAAAACTCTGTGGGCTCGGTTAGAAGACTTTCTGTTGCTGTCGTTTTAGATGATAAAACCAGTTTGGATGAAAATGATGAAATAGTTCGCCAACCGCTAGAAGAGCAAGAGCTGCTTCGTTACCGCCAGTTGGTAAGTGATACTGTGGGTCTTGATGAAACTCGCGGAGATACTTTGAGCGTAGTCAATGCTTCATTTGTGATTGCACCGGAAGAGGAGTTTGAATCTACTCCAATTTGGCATGAGAGCTGGTTCTGGAATCTGGTTAAGCAACTACTTGCAGGTCTGGCAGTACTGATTATTATCTTCGGTGTGATTCGTCCAATGCTTAAAGACCTGTCAAAACGTGAAGAGAGTTATCTAGAGTATCCTGAAGATGTTCCTGAAGAAGAGGAAGAGTTAGAAAATGTTGATGAGATTTCTAAGGCTCTAGAACAGATGAATGAAGAAGTGGAGCAGACTGCTGCAGAGGTGGAAGCTGACTCTGAAGCTGATCAAGAACTGCTTGAAAAAGTCAGAGCAATTGTTGCCTCTGATCCAAAAGTAGCTGCACATGTTATTAAACAATGGATGGCGATAGAAAAAGATGAGTGATTCAGTACTTGAAGAGATGGAAGAAAGCAAAGATCTTGGCAATATCGACAAGGCTGCTATTCTTTTACTATCATTGGGCAAAGACTCTGCGGCAAAGGTTCTAAAGCACCTAAATCCGAGAGAGATCCAGTCTCTGGGATCGGCTATGACAGCAGTAGACAATATCTCTCACAATGATGTTCATACGGTGATGAGTGACTTTTTGACTGCGCTAGGTGTGGATGCGCTTGGCGTCGATCCTAGCGCAACTGC
>DBOI01000167.1:14433-14846 GCA_002299245.1 Hydrogenovibrio sp. UBA650 | reverse complement strand
CTTAATGCCGGAGATGGTTCTGAGTTTGAGGTTACATATCAGGGTAACGGTTTAGGGCCTGTTAAATGGAATTTAACAGGCCTGCATAATGTTCGCAATGCGTTAAGTGCCATTGCTGCAGCAGTTCACTGTGGCGTACCACCTAAAATCGCAGTTGAAGCCTTGAGTGAATTTAAAGGCATTCGTCGAAGAATGACGCTGGTCGGAGAGATTAACGATATTAAGATTTACGATGACTTCGCTCATCACCCAACCGCCATAGCCACTACTTTACAAGGTGCTAGAAAGAGCATGGATTCAGAGAATCGTGCAGGGCGGTTAATAGCGGTATTTGAACCGCGTTCCAATACCATGCGTATGGGAATTCACAAACAGACCCTGCCACAAGCCTTTAGCGTAGCCGATCAAGTTTA
>DBOI01000167.1:12586-14049 GCA_002299245.1 Hydrogenovibrio sp. UBA650 | reverse complement strand
CAGCCGGTTGCTGTACAAAATAGTTACGCCAAACTTGAAGCGCAACTAAAAGCAGAGCTGCAGCCTGGAGATCGAGTCGTGATTATGAGTAATGGTAGTTTTGGCGGCCTGCACCTAAAGCTGTTTGAAGCTTTAAAGGAGAACTAAAGTGTGGCTGGCATTCATTGAGTTAGGAATTTTTTTACTGATCATTATTTGGGTTGTGTGGATGATTTATCCACGCAAACCCAAATAAGCAAGTCGCTCAATTTATTTTTTTAAGACTCTTGATTAGCTTTTTCTCTAAGCCATTTCCACGATAGGTAGGCAAGGGCGATATTAACTATCGCTATAAATACCATCAGAATCAATTGATGCCATGCAAAAGGCTCCTGACCGATTAATTCCATTGGATGGGTGACGTTTAGCAACAAAAACAGTCCGGCAACCACCATGTTGACGTATTTAATTCTATTTGGGTTACACATCTGGATCAATAAAACCATTAATAGAGGCAGTGTAAAAAACACTAGCATCATCCAGGTTGCTCCGGCGATTTGAGCCGCATCCGCGCCTTCAGCGGCAATTGACTGGTCAAAGAATAGTGGCAATATATTTAGCATGTTGTGAATAATAAAGCCAGCTACGATAACCAGCCATAGGTTTATTAATTTTTGAGTAAGGCTCATAGATTTTCTCCCTAAGAATGAATTCTATTTTGATGCTTTTAGATAGCATGACTTATGAATTATAAACAGTTAATGATAATAATTCTGATTATTGTTCAATTAATGTTTTGAGGCTCGGGTTTTAACTGGATTATTCAGAAACAGATTTTTTTAAAACCAGAGGCCTGTTTGACTACTGGTTTTAAACAAAAGGATAGGCAGGGGTGAGTAAATTTGGATTAGATAATTACATCAAAACATTCAAGTGAAGGAGGGCCAACAAAGACATCGCGGCGGCTTCCAACGCTGGAGTGGGCTTTTTTAAAAGCATCTGACTTTGTCCAGTCTCTAAAAGCTTGTTCAGATTCCCATTTGGCGTAAGAAGAGAACAGAGTGTGATCATCATGACTGTCGCCTTGGAATAGATGAAACTCAATGAAGCCTGGAACAGTGTCTAAGCTTGAGTCGCGATTTTTCCACATCTCAGCAAAATCCTGCTCAAGCCCAGGTTTGATTTTAAAACGGTTCATTGCTATGTACATTCTGTTCTCCAGTTTGGTTGTGTTATTTATCTTTGTCAGGCCAGGCCCACATGGGCTCGTCTAGCATGCCTTGGCCCCTTATTTTAGTCTGCCCCAGCTCTTTGTCTAGACTTATAGAATTGCAGTCTGGGGCATCTTCTAAAGCAGTGATCAGTCTGGGGGCGTGCGATACTACCCAGACCTGAGTATTTTCAGAAGCCTTAATAATCAAGCGTGCCAGAGCGGGAAGCAGGTCGGGATGCAGGCTGGTTTCCGGTTCGTTCAAAACCATGAG
>DBOI01000167.1:0-12253 GCA_002299245.1 Hydrogenovibrio sp. UBA650 | reverse complement strand
GGCGGTGGTCTCGGCGTGAGCAGTACGGCTACCCACAGCAGATAGCGCAGTGTGCCGTCAGAAAGCTCCAGGCCTGTCAGTGGACGCAACAGCCCATGTTGGTCTAACTCGATTGAGAAGCGCCCAGCTTCATCACTCAGTATGCTTAGCTCAGCGTCAGGAAAGGCGTCGCTAACCGCCTCATGCAGAGCTTGAGTGTCTCCAATTTCAATAATGGTTTGCAATGCAGCGGCTAAATCGTGACCATCATGACTGAGTACTGGGGTTCTGGTGCCTAACTGTGGCTGACGAGCAGGCGAATCGGCATCGGTTCTAAAGTGATCGTAGAAGCGCCAGTTACGAATACTCTCTCTTAAACAGACAACCTCGGGTGTTCTTACCGGGTCGGCAATTTGAGTAAACATGCTTTCAAAACTGTTGTTGTGCTGAGAAATAATCTCCCAACTGCGACCATCACGAATTTTAACAATTTTGTCATCTCGATCAACCAACGCACTGGCGTGGCGATAGCTGTTACCTGACCAAATGGTTTCTCGCTTAATTTCCGGATCTAATGCAAATGCTGAAGTCGAAGGAACAGGAAGACCTAAAGAGATCGCATAGCCAAAATCTTCGCCGGTAAACCCAAGTCGAAGTCGAGTTCGTTTCTGTTTTGGGCCGCCTTGGACTGGCACTTCACCAGAGAGCATTCTTCTGGATAGGTTTTCAGGCCCGGCCCAGTAAGTGGATTCCAAACCACCTTCTTTGGCCAGTGAATTGACCACACCACCCTGAGCGGTTTCGGCTAACAAGCGCAGTGCTTTATACAGATTGGATTTTCCAGAGGCATTGGCTCCGGTGACCACATTCAGGTTTGCCAAAGGAATAACTAGATTCAGCAGCGAGCGGTAGTTACCAATGGCGACCGTTTTGATCATATTGATTTTTTAACCAAGAATTTTCTTTAAACCAACGTAACTGAAGAACAGCAGCGTGGTTACAAGCAGGATGTTAATCACAATACCATTTTTATCTGACTTCATGCCCTCTCGGTTATTGAAGTAAAGCAGGGCTAAAGCTAAAAATGGCATAAACAAGGTCCCTACAATAGCATAGACTTTTTGCACCTCTTTGAAGCTGACCCACAGGCTTATAATTGGAATCAGGGCTAAGGCTAACTGAAACCATTTATAGCTATTGGTTTCATCTAACTTTGGGCTTTGGTTTTCGGTTTGCGGTTTAAGGTGTCGCATCAAGTCGGCAAACATATAGGGAACCGCCTGCCAAACCCCAAGTAGACTGCTGAAAATGGCAAAGAAAGCACCCACTAAAAATAGCCACTTACCTGTTGATCCAAGTGCAGACTCCAAACTGCTTGCCAGATTAATAATCAGGCCGGTTCCTTTACCTTCTACAGTGACTGTGCTGCCAATAATGATCATTGCCAGGCCAAATAGAATGGTCACGCTGTAACCTACTAATAGATCGATGCGACAGGTGACGATATCTTCTCGGTTTACACGCTGTTTTTCTCTAATCCAGTATCCGTAAGAGAAGATGGTTAGGGTGCCACCAACGCCACCAATAAGAGCAACTGTCCAGGCTAATCCACTGCCGTCTATGTCCGGAATTGATGGAATTAACAGGCCTGAAAAAACCGCCTGACTGCCAGGCCACAACAGTATTGCTGTGGCTAATATAATCAAAAACATAGCGCCTATGGAAAAACTCATGATTTTTTCAAACAGGGCAAAACTACCAGATCGAACTAAGACTAAACCAACTAAGCTTGCGGCAATTCCAAAAATGATCTTGCCGGTTTCAGCATCGAAAATCGGCACGACAGCATGCACAGCAACACCACTGGCACTGATTAGCGCAGAGCCAACAAAGAACGACCACAAGATAAGATAGGCCAGAAAAATATAGACAAAAGGTGCGCCCAGTTTGTGTGCAAGACCATCAATAAAGCTTTCACCATTAACCAGCTGCCAACGAGCGATGCCTTCGGTTAAGGCGAATTTAAAGATTCCTCCAAGAACTACGGCCCAAAGAATCGCAACTCCGAGTTGACTGCCGGCAAAACCGGCTGTGGCTAGATCTCCCGCGCCAACTCCGGTCGCGGCAATTAACAGGCCTGGCAAAATGATTGTAAATAGCTTTGAGCTCATAAATCTTCCTTCGTTGGTAGATGGCTGGCTATGCCTTTTTGGTGATTTTAGGCTTTTTACGTTGTGGATAACAGGTGCGACAGATCAGACATTTAGTTCCATCACAGCCTCGCGCCGAGCAGTATTCACGACCGTAATAGATTATCTGTAAATGCAGATCATTCCAACTCTGTTTTGGAAACAGGCGCTTTAGATCCTTCTCAGTTTGAGCGACACTTTTACCACTGGTCAAGCCCCAGCGTTGTGCCAGGCGATGTATATGAGTGTCTACAGGAAATGCCGGCTCACCAAAAGCTTGAGACATAACCACACTGGCGGTTTTATGACCTACTCCAGGCAGTTCTTCTAAGAGATCAATATCTTGAGGTACATCTCCAGCGTATTTATCGACCAGGATATTTGATAGATTATAAATCGCCTTGGATTTTTGTGGGGCCAGGCCACAGGGGCGGATAATGGCTTTAATTTCTTCAATGGTCTTATTCGCCATATCATGCGGGTTATCGGCCAGTTTCCAGAGATCAGGTGTAACTTGGTTAACACGTTCATCAGTACACTGGGCTGAAAGTAGCACGGCAACCAACAGGGTGTATTCATCGCTATGATCGAGTGGGATAGGTGGCTTAGGGTAGAGCTCTTGCAGGGTTTTTAATACAAATGCTACGCGTTCGGCTTTTAATAGATTCTTTTTGGTTTCGCTCATTTAGAAATTTCGTTCTGTTTTTTTATTTCATCTTTAAACTAGAGATTTTACCAATTAGCATTTTGACAGGGTTAAAAAAACGATGAAGATGTTCTGATTAGCTTAGAATCAAACTTTTGTTGTTTAGATCAATTAAAGGACAATATTGTGTCACCACTTATTTTTTGGGGAGCGATTTTTTTCACCTTAGCACTGGTGTTTTATTCGGTAGGGATCTGGCACGATTACTGGCATAAACAGCTTAAGAAATGGCATCTGATTATGTTTGGCCTGGGTGTGCTTACCGACAGTATTGGAACCTTACTGATGTATTTGTATGTCGGTTACATCATTTTTACCGCACACTCAATTTCAGGTTTTATCGGGCTCGGCTTAATGATTTTTCACTTTACCTGGGCGGTTATGGTGATTAGAAATGATGATATCGACAGACAGAAAACCTTCCACAGATTCAGCGTAATGGTTTGGCTATTTTGGATGATCTCTTATATCTCAGGTTTGTATCTTGGTATTAAGGGTTTGGAATGAATTGTTCAAGTCTAAAGCAAAGTGGCCTTGTAAAAGTGATTTACAAGGCCAAAAAATAGTTTAATCAGGCTTTCGGTTGTGTGGTTTTCCTGAAGCATAATGGTTATGAGTGATTATTTTGAAGAGGAGGGGATGCCACGCTCAAATATACGTGGCAATTAGTTAAATGCTAAGCGTCTATCGAAGTGTTGCCATAATTCTACGCGCGGCCTGAATGGTATTTTCAACGTCTTCATCACTGTGTTCAGAAGAGATAAAGCCAGCTTCAAACGCAGACGGTGCTAAATAAATACCTTCTGTCAGCATACCGTGATAGAAACGACGGAAGCGCTCCATGTCGCCTTTGCAGACTTGAGCAAAGCGGCTGATGTTGTTCTCTTCTGTAAAGAAGTAACCAAACATCCCGCCAACCTGATTAGTGGTGAATGGGATATTGAATTCATCAGCCGCAGCCTGGAAACCTGCCATTAACTTTTGCGCTTTCTGATTCAGGTTTTCATAGAAACCAGGCTGTTGAATCAGTTCCAGTGTCTTCAGGCCTGCTGCCATTGCTAGCGGATTCCCAGATAAGGTTCCGGCCTGATAAACAGGTCCAAGTGGTGCAATGTGTTGCATAATTTCACGCTTACCGCCAAAAGAGCCAACCGGCATACCTCCACCAATGACTTTACCGAACGTAGTCAGGTCAGGGGTGACCTTGTAATAACCCTGGGCACCGTCCAAACCAACACGGAAACCACACATAACTTCATCAAAAATTAATACTGAACCGTGTTGATCACAAACTTCACGCAGAGTTTCAAGAAAACCTGGTTCCGGTGGTATACAGTTCATATTTCCAGCAACCGGTTCAACAATAATACAGGCCACTTGATCGCCGATTTCAGAGAATACTTTACGGACTTCGTCACTGTCATTATGAGTTAAGGTGATCGTCTCTTCGGCCAGGCCTGCTGGAACCCCAGGAGAGGAAGGAACACCCAAGGTCAGTGCGCCGGAACCGGCTTTAACTAAAAGAGAATCAGAGTGACCGTGGTAGCAGCCTTCAAACTTAATAATCTTATCGCGACCAGTGTAACCTCGAGCTAAACGAATCGCCGTCATGGTCGCCTCAGTTCCCGAGCTAACCATGCGCACCATATCCATTGATGGAACCAGGTCACAAACCATATCCGCCATAGTGGTTTCAATCTCTGTCGGCGCTCCAAAACTCAAACCTTTTTCGGCCTGGTTTTGCACTGCCGAAACCACTTCCGAGTGTGCATGACCTAAAATGGCAGGCCCCCATGAACCAACATAGTCAATGTACTGTTTATCGTCTACATCGGTTAAGTAAGCGCCTTTTGCGGTTTTGAAAAAGACAGGATCACCACCAACACCTTTGAAAGCGCGAACCGGTGAATTAACACCACCGGGAATATGTTTCTGGGCGGCTTCAAATAACATTTGGGATTTGGACATGGAGATTCCTTCAAAGTTTTGTAACTACTTAGCTGACCTCAAAAATCCGCAATCTAAGTAGTCAATATAAATAAAAATAGCTTGTTGGTCATTTGGCGCTAATTATAGCGGGGGACTCATTTTTTTAATACGTTCTGTTACCAGTGCGAACTTTACTTCGCCTATTTGGCGATAAACTATCTTGCCATTTGGTGCGATCAAGAAGCTGGTTGGTGTGAGTTGAATATCACCAAAGGCCTTAGCAATTTTGCCATCGGTGTCCATTACAAAAGTGAATGGAAAAGGGTTGGCTTTTATAAATTTTTCAACCTGTTTTACCGGGTCGTATTCCATTGAGACGGCAACCAGTTCAAAACGGTCTCCAAGCGACTGTTTCATTTTCGCCAGGTATGGCATCTCTTTGATACAGCTTGGGCAAGAGGTCGCCCAGAAGTTAACCAGAACGGGCTTCATTGGCTTACTTAGTTGAATGGTTTCGCCGGAAGCCGTGGTAACTGTAACATCAGGCGCTTGCCCCAGGCCGTCTGAAAAAACCGTTAAATAGAGCAGCGTGCCGAGAAGAGCGACAACAAAAACGCCAAAAATCTTGCTACCAATGTTTTGCATAAAATAACTCGTTTAGTAATTCATCAAAGTTTCGATAAAAAAAGGGTCATATTATATGACCCTTTATTTTACGCTAAATTTCAAAAATATTATTTAGCAGTGATGGTTTCTACACCGTCTGCAGTTCCGCAAAGGAAGATGTCCGCATTACGCGCAGCAAATAAACCATTTGTAACCACACCAACAATACTGTTCAGCTCGGTTTCCATTGCTACTGGATCGGTGATTTCGAGACCGTGAATGTCAAGAATCACATTGCCATTATCCGTAGTGAAGTCTTCACGTAATACAGGCTCGCCGCCAAAACGTTTAACAATTTCACGTGCGACATAACTGCGAGCCATTGGTATAACTTCAACAGGAAGAGGGAACTTACCAAGTACATCTACTTTTTTACTGTCATCAGCAATGCAGACAAACTTGTCAGCCACAGCCAGTACGATTTTTTCACGGGTCAGTGCTCCGCCGCCACCTTTTACAAGGTTTAGACCAGGATCAGCTTCATCAGCGCCGTCAATGTAGACTGACATTTCATCGATACTGTTGAGGTCGAAAACAGGAATTCCGTGACCTTTAAGACGTTCCGCAGTTGCTTCCGAACTTGCAACTGTTCCTTTGATTGAGCCTTTGATCTTTGCCAGTTCATCAATAAAGAAATTAGCTGTTGAACCGGTGCCGACACCGATAATGGTGCCTGGAACAACATATTCAATGGCAGCTTGCGCTACCTTTTGTTTTAATTCATCTTGTGTCATGAAAGACCTCGTAAAAAGTAATTTAATTAGACAGTCGGAAATTCTAATAAATTGCCGACTGTTTGTATAGCTCTGAAAGGGGGGGGTATTTTAAAGTCGGAGAAGGGGCGACTAGAGGTTTTTCAGCGGCTAGCTTAGGCGGTAGCTGACCTTCTTTGCGTTCATAGGTTTCCACACACATGCCTGACTGAGTAACTGCATAAACGTCATCATAAACGTGAACCGTTTTGAATACCATCGGGCGTAAACGACGTGTTTGTTGTGCTGATGGTGTACCAACATTCATGTACATGCCACACATAGTCATACCTGGAACGACTTTGTTTTTACCAAGCATCTCCATATCCTTATAGCTAAGCTGGGCACGGTACTCCAACTCTTTCAGGTGCTCTTTGCGGTCTTTTTCAGAAGTCAGTTTGTGGTAATTAACACACAACTCTATTGTTGGTGTTTTGGCATATTTTCCATCGCGATCAATAATATCTTTTCCACCTTTAATGGCATCTGGTGAACCAGGCATCATCGCATTAGAAAGAGTGGCGCTCATAGTTAATAAAACAGCCAATGCTGTCTTAGAGAGAAATCTATCCATTTTCATTTTTTTTGTTTCTTGTAAAAAGTTCGAAAGCATATTTTATCAGAATCTATGTCCTGATTAATGGTGACCCATTCTCATAACAGATTTAACAGGCATACTCAGCTTTTTATGGCTTCCATCGGCAAATTTCAAGGTCACTTCAACTTGTTTTCCCCTTTTTAATGGCTTAAAAGGATCAATTAGCATGATATGAAGGCCTCCTGGCTCTAAATGAGTTTTGCCTGATGCAGGGATCATAATGAACGGAATCTGGCGCATGCGCATTACACCATTATCGTTGGTATGAGTGTGAAGCTCAGTTTGCTTAGCAGCCGAAGACTTAGCAGAAACCAATTTGATATCAGAACCGCTGGTATTTTTGAAAGTCATAAAACATGCGCTGGATGGGGCTCCTGGCGGGACTTCTCGAGCGTATGCTGAAGAGACTTCAATGTCATCAGCTTGAGCAGCAATTGATAAGGTTGATTGAAAAGCGGTAAGCAGCGAGAAACATAGGATAACAATGGATTTTTTCATAGCTTAATTTCTTATATTTGTCTCTTTAACATCAATGGTTTGTTTTTTCTATCATCATTTTAAATATATATTCATTGTTTGCATAAATAATTCGGTAGAAGTTGCATGCGGCAATTGCTCTTGCAATTGGCCTTCCTGATCAACTACATAGGTGAATGCTGAGTGGTCAACTGCATAGTAGTTCGGTTTATCGGAATCTTCAACTTTTGCATAAACAACCCCGTAGCGTTTGGCAATTTCAGCAATATACTCAGGACTGCCTGTTAACCCGATCATATCGGATTCAAAATAATCTGCATAGGGCTTGAGTCTTTCCACGGTATCTCTTTCAGGGTCAACACTGACCAGCAGAATTTGAACCTGTTGTTTCTCTTGTTCCGATAGCTTTTGATAAGCCAGCGATAGATAACCCAGATTGGTTGGGCAGATATCCGGACAAAAAGTATAGCCGAAATAGATAAAGACAAGCTTGCCTTTAAAGTCTGAAAGGCTAACCTCGCCATCAATACTATTCAAAGTGAAGTCGCCACCAGGTGGCTTATCACTGCTGATGAGTTTTGGGTTCTTGTCCACAATAGGTTGCAGTATCGAAACCATACCAAGGATTGCACCCAAAACCACAATGAATAGTAAAAGTTTGGTGTTCATTTAATTGTTTTTTTTCCATAATAAAATCGAGTCAGTAGTCTACACTCTGTAGAAAACACTACACTAGTTTAAATTAAATAAAACCAAATAAATTTATTGTCGATCAATAAAACAACTTTAGCTAAAAGCTAAAGTTGTCTTAATTCACTCAGGGTTAAAAGCTTGCGTTAAGCTTTGCCCAAATAACTCTCCCAGGTTCAGCAATCTTGTAAGTACTGCCGGAAGTAATGTCGACACGATTTAGATAGTTTTCATAGGCCTTATCAAATAGGTTATCTACACCTGCAGATATTTTAAAGGTTTTGTTGACCTGATAGTTACCGTAAACATCCATAGTGCTCCAACCAGGAGTTTTCAGCTCTCCAAACTCTTTGTTGACATTGTTCTGGTCAGCGTTAAAGTTCAATCTTGTGCCAATACCCCAGTCAGACTCTGTGTATAACGCATCAATGTTTCCATTAACAGGGCTAAGGTTACTCAGGTTACGATCATCGCTTTCATTGCGTCCATTGTTAAAGCTGACATTAGCTGATAGGTCTATTTTACTGCTCAGCATCCAATTAGCGCTTGCTTCAATACCTGAAATAGTGGCATCTTTGTTTAGATAAACCGTTCTTCTATCAGCAAGCCCACCCATTGGTGCTTTTAATTTATTTGTTGATTGAGCACCGCCGACATCTCTTAGGATGTAGTTGTTAACCGAATCATAGAAAGCGGAAACTTCCCAGCGATGGTTTTTGCCCTTGCCGTTAACACCGATATCAAACTGGTTATGCTGTTCCGGCTTAAGGTCAGGGTTACCTACCCATGAGAAGTTAATGGTACCTGCGCCGTTTTGAGCGCCCCTGTTAATATAGAGCTCGGTTGCATCCGCAAAACGATGAGTTCGGCTTAATCCTGCAAAGAATTGCATGTCATTGTCGAGCTGGTTTTCAAAACGGATAAGGCCATTGAAGCCATTCTGATCAACATCGGTATCACCGTCGAAGTTAGCGTAAGTTCCTTTATAAACTCCGATTGCTTTCTTGTTCATATCGGTCGCAGTATTGGACAGGTCTTCAGAAGCACTGTATTGGTCATAGCGCAAACCGACAATTATTTTCTGTTTATCAGAAAGCGGCTTGGTTGCCTCTGCAAAAATACTCTTGGTTGAAGCCTCTACATCAGGCCACATGTACCAGGCAGTCATGCCCATTGCGGTTTGTAAGTTGGCTAGTTTTTCAACGGCTTCGTACTGTACACCAAAGTCGATCTTGGTATCAGCTAATGCAGTGGTGGCCTGTAATTTGGCACCTTTAGAAGTAACATCGGTTACGTTCTTCATGTCGTTGTTTGGTGAATTACGTAAGCTGTAGTTGTCCATAACGTGATCAACATCGGCGTTATATACATCTAGCTTGAGGCCGGTAATTTGTTCAGATATGTTATGCCCTTGGTAGCGCAGACGAGTTGTGGTACCGTCAGATTTTGGTGAATCCATCATTGCACCTTCGAAAAGGGCGTCTTCAGTGAGAGAATTTTCTACTGAGACTCTAAGCTCATGATTCTTGTTCGGTGTCCAGCCCAGGTCGATATGACCTTGACGAGTTTTATAGCTAGAGTTAATTTCATTGCCATTACCGTCTTCATAATTATCCGCTGACTTCTTGGCAGCTTGAAGCACGATATAGCCTTTATCGCCACCGGCAGAAACATTAGCACTGATATCCTGAGTAAGACCATTGCTGCTGGTTCCCAGGTTTAGCTCACCCTTATAGGCTTTGCCATCTTCAAACTTTGGTGCCTTGCGTTCAAATAGAACGGTTCCTCCGCTACCACCGGTTCCGTAGGTTACCGAGTTGACCCCTTTAATCACTTTAATTTCGTCAACGCTGCTGATTTCAGCATAAGAGGTAGGAGGGTCCATACGGTTTGGACATCCACCTTCAATTTTTGCACCGTCAATCAGAATGTTTAACTGGCTTTGTTTTTGCCCTCGCACAAAAATATCCAGGCCATGACCTCCCATCCTGGAAGCCCCCACTCCCGAGATTCTTCTTAAGCTGGCACCGGTTTCGGTATTACCACTTTGTAAAAGGTCTTCTTTATAGACGGTACTCTGTTTGGCTTTTTCAGCATCTTCTTGAACTTCTATCGGAGTAAGTTCAATCGCTGAGGCAGTAACCGGCAAGCTCGCTGAGAGTGCGGTTAAGATAGCTAGGTTAAGTTTGCGTGGTATGAACTTCATGATGTATCCCTTAATGTTATTTTTTGATCTGAGATATTCTATTTATATGCGCCAAAAACATTCTTACAGGAGTTATGAGGTTATCGGTTTGAAGCTTGAACAAAGCTTGGGGAAATGTTGAGGAAACCTTGAGGGGAAAACTGGCTGTGAACTGCTATAATTGCTGAACTGTTAAACATAGATTTTAAAAGGTTTGCCTGAATGCCTGAAGAGATATTAAAAAGAGTGCTTAGAGCGCCAGTTTATGATGTTGCTAGAGAGACGCCGCTGGAGTTGGCGCCATTATTGTCTAAACGTCTACAGAATAAAATCTGGTTGAAACGCGAAGATCTGCAACCGGTATTCTCTTTTAAGCTTCGTGGGGCCTATAACCGAATGGCTCAGCTTTCTGATGAAGAGAAGCAAGCCGGGGTGATTGCGGCATCAGCTGGTAACCATGCTCAGGGCGTTGCGCTTTCTGCGTCTCGACTCGGCGTTAAGGCAACCATTGTTATGCCGGAAACAACACCGCCTATTAAAGTCAATTCGGTTAAAGCGCTTGGCGGAGATGTAGTTTTGGCAGGTGACTCTTATGACCAGGCTTCAGAGCATGCTCAAAAACTGGTGGAGCAGCAAGGTCTGACCTATATTCACCCTTATGATGATCAGGACGTCATTGCCGGGCAGGGAACCGTCGCCCTTGAGATGTTGCGCCAGCACAGTAAACCTTTAGATGCGGTATTTGTCTGTGTTGGGGGTGGAGGTTTAATTGCCGGTGTTGCTGCCGTCATTAAACAAGTTTCTCCACAAACACGAGTGATTGGTGTTGAACCTGAAGATGCCGCCTGTATGACCGAAGCCCTAAAAGCCAATGAACGTGTGATTTTAGATCATGTTGGCATTTTTGCCGACGGTGTTGCGGTTGCTCAAGTTGGTGAGATTCCTTTTCGAATTGCCAAGACTTGTGTGGATGAGATGATCACAGTTAAAACTGACGAGATCTGCGCGGCGATTAAAGATATTTTTGAAGACACTCGTGCTATCTCTGAACCTGCAGGTGCCTTGGCCGTAGCTGGTGCCAAGAAATACGTTGAAAAATATGGTGTTTCAGGCCTGAATATGGCGGTAACTATCAGTGGCGCCAATATGAATTTTGATCGCCTGCGTCACGTTTCTGAAAGAACCGAACTCGGTGAAAAGCGTGAGGCGATTTTTGCGGTCACGATTGACGAAACCCCTGGAAGTTTCAAAAAATTCTGTGATCTGTTGGGAAAACGTCGAGCTATTACCGAGTTTAATTACCGTTACTCTGATGATAAGCGAGCAGTGGTTTTTGTTGGTATTCGAACTGAGGGTGGAAAGGCCGAAAAAGAGGCCATTATTCGTGATCTGGAAAAGCACAATTATCCAGTAAACGATATGACTGACAACGAGATGGCAAAGCTGCATTTGCGTTTTATGGTTGGTGGGCGTGCCAGAGGCGTTGAAAACGAGCAGCTCTATCGCTTCCAGTTCCCTGAACGACCTGGGGCTTTGTTGGACTTCTTGACCAATATGAGCGAAGAGTGGAATATCAGTCTGTTTCATTACCGTAATCACGGTGCAGCTTATGGCCGTGTTTTAGTTGGAGTACAAGTTCCGCCTGAACAGAAGAATAATTTTGAGGATTACTTGGAAAACCTCGGTTATATCTATGAAAATGAACAGGATAACCCTGGTTACCAGTTATTCTTAAGGCCTTCAGAATAGAAGTTACTCATCTAAATAGCTTTGCATCGCTTCAACCATTTGTTCACACTTTAGGATATCTTGGGCATCTGGATGGGGCGCTGCAAACTGTTTGCCATCATTGTCAAAATAAAGCCCATTTGAGTTTTCAAACTCAGTAGACAATGCGGCTCTAATCAAAATATCAGAACCAATATTTATAGGGGCTGTCCTAGATAACTAGTTCAGATGCTTTCTAACCCATTGTCTTAGCTGCAATAACTGAGATGATGGGTCACTGTTGTTAAATCTCCACTCACTTGTTCAGTTTCAGAAAATGACATCTGAGAAACGAAGCGCTCTGCGACAAAAGCA
>DBOI01000016.1 GCA_002299245.1 Hydrogenovibrio sp. UBA650 | reverse complement strand
CACTCAACACCGGCATCTTCAAGAGATTTTGCGGTACCGCGAGTGGCAACAACCTTGAAGCCACGGTCGATCAACTGATTTGCTAAATCAATTACTCGTACTCGATCTGCCTTGCGAACACTCAAGAAAGCGGTTCCTGAACGAGGTAGTACCGTACCACCAGCAAGTGAAGCTTTTGAGTAAGCCTGAGCAAAGCTTGAGCCAATACCCATAACCTCACCAGTCGACTTCATCTCTGGCCCAAGAATTGGATCTACGCCCAAGAACTTGATGAATGGGAATACCGCTTCTTTAACTGAATAGTGATCTGGTTTTACTTCAGCAGTAAAGCCTTGATCTGCCAGTTTCTGCCCAACCATGCAACGTGCAGCAATTTTCGCCAGTGGGTTACCAATCGCTTTAGATACAAATGGCACTGTACGCGAAGCACGAGGATTCACCTCTAATACATAGATATCATCGCCTTTAATGGCAAACTGAGTATTCATCAAACCGACAACACCCAATGCCTTGGCCATCTTCTCAACCTGAACGCGAACACGATCCTGAATATCTGCTGAAATACTGTAAGGAGGCAATGAACACGCAGAGTCACCGGAGTGAATACCGGCCTGTTCAATGTGCTCCATAATGCCACCGATAACAACTTGCTCACCATCACACACCGCATCCACATCCAACTCAACGGCATCATCCAAGAAACGATCCAATAAAACCGGCGCATCGTTAGAAACCTTAACCGCCGCTTCCATGTAGCGAACTAGATCTGCTTCGGTATAAACGATCTCCATACCGCGACCACCCAATACATACGAAGGACGTACAACCAGAGGATAACCAATTTCATTCGCCAAAATAACAGCTTGATCAACACTACTCGCAGTTCTATTTGGTGGCTGAAGCAAGTCAAGATCATTAAGAATTTTTTGGAAGTGCTCACGGTCTTCTGCCAAATCAATCGACTCAGGAGAGGTACCAACGATAGGCACACCCGCTTCCTCAAGGTCTCTGGCTAGTTTCAGCGGCGTTTGACCACCATACTGTACGATCACGCCTTTCGGCTTCTCTACTTCAACTATCTCAAGCACATCTTCCAACGTCAGTGGCTCAAAATAGAGGCGGTCAGACGTGTCGTAGTCGGTTGAAACAGTTTCAGGGTTACAGTTAACCATAATGGTTTCAAAACCGTCATCACGCATCGCCATAGCCGCATGAACACAACAGTAGTCAAACTCAATCCCTTGACCGATTCGGTTTGGGCCACCGCCCAATACCATAATCTTCTGTTTGTCCGTTGGCTGTGCTTCACACTCTTCATCGTAAGTTGAATACATATACGCCGTAGACGTTTCAAACTCAGCTGCACAGGTATCAACACGCTTGTAGACTGGACGAACATTCAATGTATGACGGAATTTACGAATAAACGCCGCATCCGTGTTCAACAGTTTTGCCAGGCGGTTATCAGAGAAACCTTTGCGCTTCATCGTACGCAGAGTCGCTTCGTCCAACGCATCCAAACCACGCTGTTTGATATCGTCTTCCATATCCACCAACTCTTTAATCTGAGCCAGGAACCATGGATCAATTTTTGAACTTTCAAAGACATCTTCTAATGTCCAACCCGCACGGAACGCATCCGCCACATACCAAAGACGCTCAGGACCTGGGTCGCGCAACTCTTGGCGCAGCGTATCCTTAATATCCTTGTCTTCCATATTGGCAAGATCCATGATCTCGTCAAAACCGTTTTTATCGGTTTCCAGACCACGCAGAGCCTTTTGAACTGACTCTTGGAAGTTACGCCCCATCGCCATAACCTCACCCACCGACTTCATCTGCGTTGATAGGCGTTGCTGTGCTTGCGGGAACTTCTCGAAAGTAAAGCGTGGAACCTTAGTGACCACATAATCAATGGTCGGTTCAAATGATGCCGGAGTGGCACCATCAGTAATATCGTTTTGCAGTTCATCCAGGGTATAACCCACTGCTAGCTTGGCCGCAATCTTAGCGATTGGGAAACCTGTCGCTTTAGATGCCAGTGCTGATGAACGTGATACACGCGGATTCATCTCGATAATAATCATACGCCCAGTATCTGGGTTGATTGAGAACTGTACGTTAGAACCACCGGTTTCAACACCAATTTCACGCAATACCGCCAGCGAGGCGTTACGCATGATCTGATACTCTTTATCAGTCAGGGTTTGTGCAGGAGCAACAGTAATCGAGTCACCTGTGTGAACACCCATTGGGTCAAGGTTTTCAATCGAACAGATGATAATAGCATTGTCGTTCTTGTCACGCACCACTTCCATCTCGTACTCTTTCCAACCAACAATTGACTCTTCAATCAAAAGTTCTTTGGTTGGAGATAGATCGAGACCAAACTTACAGATCTGCTCAAACTCGTCTCTGTTATAGGCGATACCACCACCGGAACCACCCAGAGTGAAGGACGGACGAATGATAGTTGGAAAACCAACACGCTCTTGAATCGCCCAGGCCTCTTCCAAGTTGTGGGCAACGTCAGAGACAGGCATATCCAAGCCAATCTGCTGCATCGCCTGACGGAAACGGTCACGGTTTTCAGCTTTATCGATCGCATCGGCGTTGGCACCAATCAGCTCAACACCATGCTCTGCCAAAACACCTTTCTCATGCAGGTCAAGCGCACAGTTCAGTGCAGTCTGCCCACCCATTGTTGGCAGAATTGCATCCGGCTTTTCTTTGGCAATAATGCTCGCAACCGTCTGCCACTCAATTGGCTCGATGTAAGTTGCATCCGCTAACTCAGGATCAGTCATAATCGTTGCTGGGTTAGAGTTAACCAATACAACGCGATAACCTTCTTCTTTGAGCGCTTTACACGCTTGCACACCTGAATAGTCGAATTCACAGGCCTGGCCGATAATAATAGGGCCAGCACCAATAATCATAATACTTTGAAGATCACTTCTCTTTGGCATTTATCTTCCCTACTACTTACGCTTTCGCGCTTTTAATGTTGTCTATAAACTGGTCAAACAGCGGAGCCACATCATGTGGTCCCGGGCTGGCTTCAGGGTGACCCTGGAAGCTGAATGCCGACTTGTCTGTACGAGAGATTCCTTGCAGTGAACCATCAAACAGAGATTTGTGAGTGGCCTGTAGGTTTGCTGGCAGTGATGCTTCATCCACCGCAAAACCGTGATTCTGCGAAGTAATCATTACTTGCTTTGTCTCACTGTCTTGCACAGGGTGGTTAGCACCGTGGTGACCAAACTTCATTTTCACAGTTTGCGCACCACTCGCTAGCGCCAGCAACTGGTGACCCAGGCAGATACCAAATACAGGGATGTTTGTTTCTAGAACTTGTTGGATCGCTTCAATCGCATAATCACAAGGCTCTGGATCACCTGGACCATTCGACAAAAATACACCATCAGGGTTCATCGCAATCACATCCGCAGCAGGCGTTTTCGCCGGTACCACAGTCAACTTACAGCCGCGATCTGCCAACATACGTAGGATATTTCGCTTAACACCGTAGTCATAAGCAACTACATGGAACTGCTGGTTTGCAGTTTGGTCAACATGACCTTCACCCAGCGCCCAAGAACCTTCACTCCAAACATAGGTCTCAGCCGTTGTAACTTCTTTAGCCAAGTCCATCCCTTTTAGACCACTGAATGCTTTCGCCTTAGCCACAGCATCATCGGCATCAATATTTTCACCGGCTACAATCACACCAGACTGAGCACCTTTATCGCGAAGGATACGTGTCAACTTGCGAGTATCGATATCGGCAATGGCGACCACACCCTGCTCCTGTAGATACTCAGGCAGTGACTTTTCAGCACGGAAGTTACTCATCAGCGGTGGACAATCTTTTACCACCAACCCCTGAGCCATAATACGAGGCGACTCTTCGTCTTCAGTATTCACACCGACATTTCCAATATGCGGATATGTCAGAGTTACGATTTGTTTGAAGTATGAAGGGTCGGTCAAAATCTCTTGATAACCGGTCAGAGAGGTATTAAAGACCACTTCCCCTGTGGTCTCCCCCTCTGCACCCAGTGAGGTTCCCCAGAAAAGGGTTCCATCTTCCAAAGCCAGCAAAGCCTGTGTCATTGAATAATCCATCCAGAATATTGAGAGTGTCTCACCAATGCAGAACACTCTTGAATTAAGCAGTACGGTTTTTTTTGAGGAGCGCATATAAAAAAACGGAGCCAGTCTTGTTAAAGACTCACTCCGTTTCTCATGCTAAATGACCTGTGTCATCTCCGCAAAATCCCTCTTAAAAACACCAAGTAACTGCTTAATTTCAGTCACAAAAATTAATTACGCGAATTTTACTGTAATCAGTAGCTAATGTCTATATAAAAACCGCATAAAATCGGCTTTTGTTGTTGCACTAATTTTTGTTGTTTTAAAGTAAAAATCGTTATCAATCAGCTGATTTTTACAGGCCTCTAAAATATCAGTTTTTTCGCCAAGACTGAGGTAACTGACAACAACTTGTTGCCTTGACTAAATAATGAAATCTCGTAGTGTGATATATAAAATTAAAAAAATTAGGGTGCTTATTATTGTGGGTTTTACTAATAAGGAGTAAATTAGCAATACACCATTAACGTAAAGCAACACTCTTTCTTTCCAAAATGTACAGCATTATTAACGTCTTCAGCAAGCTCGGATTCTGGGGCTTTGTGCTAACTTTTACGATCTTAGCCATAATTGTTTCTGAACTACTAATAATAGTTCAGAGTTATTGGCTTACCGGTACTTTTACAGACAAGAACCTGTTAATAGTCGGCTTTATCACTCCTGTAATTGGCGCACTAATTCTCTTCAGTCTTGTCGGCCTTTTACTAAATCAAATGCGAAACCAGCAAGATGCGCTTCGCCATTCTCATGAGAAAGTAAACAGCCAAAAACAATTATTCCAACAGTACCTTGATATTACAGACATGATGTTGGTCGCTCTGGATAGAAATGGAAAAATCTCCATGGCGAACAAAATGACCTGTGACATCATGGGCTTTGATAACCAAGAAGACATTATTGGCAAAGATTGGTTTGAACTCTATGTTCCTGCAGAAAACTATGAGCAAGTATACACAACCTTCCGAGAAATCATCGACGGAAATCTAGAGCCTTATCGTAGTTATGAAAATAACATCAAACTACCAGATGGCTCAATGAAATTCATCTCCTGGAAAAACGAGTACATTTATGGCTCTAATCGAGAAATAATCGGCACTCTTTCTTCTGGTAAAGACATTACAGAAGAACGAGAAGCACAAAATGAACTAGAAGAGCAGCGCAACCTTTTAAGAACCGTTATTGATGAGATTCCCTACCCTGTTATTTCAAAAAACTGGGAGGGAAAATTTTTGCTTGGCAACAAGGCTTGCGCTGAACTTTACAACACAACACCGGAACAGATGGTAGGTAAAGATGATGGTGACTTTATCGATGATCAACAGGTCGCAGAGTTCTTTAGGCAAAACATTCAATCAATAATGCGTAAAGGAAATACTGAGGTTGTCTATGAAGATTCTCAGGACGCAGAAACAGGAGAATATCGCCATTACCGTTCAATAAAAAAACCGTTTAAGAATGCGAAAGGTGAAGATGAGATCCTAGTCATTGCACAAGACATCACTGAAGAAAAACGCAACCTTAAACAGCTCTTTATTATGCAAGAAGCGGTAGAGAATTTTGATGATGCTTACTACCTTCTAGACCAAAACTCCAACTTTGTCACCACCAATAAGGCCGCTTCAAAAGAACTCAATTATTCGGAGCAGGAACTTAGTCGAATGGGAGTTTTTGATATCGATCACTCCTATCCTCGGCAAGCTTGGCCGCAGTTTTGGCAGGCCATAAAAGAAAAAGGTTCAGACCGATTTGAGACCGCCCACCAGCGCAAAGATGGCAGTAAATTCCCGGTTGAAGTTGTCTCCAGCTTTCTGATTTACGACGACGAAGAATATGTGCTTTCAATTGCTCGAAACATTAGTGAACACAAACAAGATTTAAAGCACCTATTTTTGTTGGAAAATGCGCTAGACAATAGTAACGATGCATTCTACTTAGTCGATACTGATGCACGCTTCTTAATGGCTAACCAAGCAATTTTAACCCAACTGGGTTATCTCTCTGATGAGTTTACTCAAATGGGGATTGAAGATATCGATGAAAGATTTTCTGTTGAAAATTGGCCACGAGAAATGCAGGGTATAAAGCAAGCTGGTGGCGTAAGATTTCAAACACTACATACACGTAAAGATGGCTCGAAGATTCCTGTTGATGTTGCTGCTAAAGTTGTTGAATATGACAACCAACAATATGTGGTTGCTCAGATTCGAGATATTACTGAACAGCAGCGCCAGCAAAAGTTACTTCAAGATGAGAGAGATCGCTTTTCTCTAGCAGTTGAAGGTAGTCAAGACGGAATCTGGGACTGGAACCTGAAGACAGGCGACATATTTTTCTCTACTCGTTATAAAGAAATTCTCGGCTTTAGCGAGCAAACTTTTAACTACGACTCGGAAACCTGGGTAAAGCTGGTCTACCCTGAAGACATAAGCGATTTAAACGATGATATTCAAAATCATTTGAATGGTAAAAGTGAGTTTTTTGAAAACAAACACCGAATGTTCTGTGCTGACGGCTCTTTAATCTGGGTCAAAGTTCGCGGTAAAGCACTATTTGATGAGACAGGAAAGCCAACCAGAATGGTTGGTTTCTTATCAGACATATCTGAAGAAACCAAACAGCAAGAGAAACTTGATCATATTGCAAAACATGATGTATTGACCGACCTTCCAAACCGCTTCATGCTCAATGAACTCTTACAATCACTTATGTCGAGAAGTGAACGAAACGGCTCCCTGCTTGCTGTACTCTACCTTGATTTAGATGGTTTTAAAGAGATCAATGATCTACATGGTCATGAAACAGGCGATAAGGTATTAATAAAAATTGCCAGTCGTATTCGTGAAATCATGAGGTTGGAAGACTTGGTTGCAAGAATTGGAGGCGATGAGTTTGTCATTGTTTATCCTGACGTAACCGAAGAAGAAAAAACAATTCCAATGATCCAACGACTTTTGGATGAAATCAGTTACCCAATTCAGGTAAAGGATATTGATAATCAAGAACTCTCTTTTAATGTCTCTGCCAGTATTGGGGTCTCATTCTATCCTCAGCAGCAGAAAATCGGTTCAGATGCCATGTTGAGACAAGCAGATCAGGCAATGTACAAGGCGAAAACCGAAGGTAAGAATCAATATAAGTTCTTTAATCTAATCGAAACAGAAGCTGCCAAAAGAGAACAGGGATTAATCAATGAATTCAGCAATGCATTGCGTGCAAAACAGATGTGTCTTTACTACCAACCTAAAGTCAATATCAATAATGGCGAAGTTATTGGGTTTGAAGTACTACTTCGCTGGCAGCATCCTGAAAGAGGAATACTAGCACCCGATAGCTTCTTACCTGTAATTAATTCTAATGCCTCACTTATGAAAGAACTCGGTAGAACAGTATTTAAAAAATCATTTGAACAACTCAGCGAGTGGCAAAGCCAGGGACACAACTTCCACTTGAGTATTAATATCAGTGCACATGAACTTCACTCTGTTAATACGGTTGATTATTTACAGGAACTACTAGCCATTCACAAAAACATTAGTCCTAAACAGGTTGAATTAGAAATATTAGAGAGCAGCGCCCTTCAAGACACTCAAGTAGCCATGGAGCGCATTGGGCAATTTCATAAGCTTGGAGTTGAAGTTGCATTAGATGATTTCGGTACTGGCTTCTCCACCCTGGCAAATCTAAAAAACCTGCCTGTCAATACTCTCAAGATTGATCGAACTTTCGTAAGCGATATGCACAAAGATGCAAGCAAATCTATTATTGAAGCCTCAATAGGTTTAGCCAATGCATTTGGATGTTCGGTTGTCGCAGAAGGTGTTGAAACAAAAAATCAGTGCACAAAACTAATGGAACTAGGTTGTGATTTTGCCCAAGGCTATTATATTTCCAAGCCTATGCCTGGAGATCAAGTCAATCAATGGCTTAAACATTGGAATCAATCAAAGCATTGGTAAGAGCCAACATATTGCTTAATGTATTTCAGAACCTAACGAATTCTTACGGCCTTGTAATAAGTTTGACGCCAATAAACATTATGCAAATTGGAAATCGTCACTCCTTTACTGGTAGATGCATGCATGAATTCAGAGTTACCAATATAGATTCCATTATGAAGTGAATTAGGGCCAATTTTAAAAAAAACAATATCTCCAACCTCAAGTTGCTTTTTACTAACAGTGACACCTATTTTCACTTGGTTTTTAGTTGTTCTCGGAATAGAGAATCCCAACTTATTGCGATAAGTGTTCTGCACAAAAGCAGAACAGTCAACTCCGTCCAAGCTATTACCGCCATAGCGATATGGAGTGCCTTCCCAAACCTGATACTGATTGAATAAATGCTTCCTCACCATTTGCGTATCATGCATATTAATTTTTTCGGCTGCAACAGCGGGTACCGGTTTGGCAGGAACTTGACTGCAACCTGAAATGAGGCTAACAACCAACAACCCA
>DBOI01000024.1 GCA_002299245.1 Hydrogenovibrio sp. UBA650 | reverse complement strand
CCAAGGCAACAATAACAATAAATGCACTGATTCCACGGGCCAGCTCAGCTCGCCCCCAGGTCCACAAATAACCCGCTAGCAACATGCCAACTGCGCCACCAAGCCCATGACTGGAAGCAGCATAGACCGCCTGTCCCTTGCCATGATTTCTACCAGAGAAATACTGATCTATCAGATAGATTGCAGCCGCATGAAATAAGCCAAAGCTTGCTGCGTGCAAAAATTGAGCAAAAAACAACACTGCGAATGAATCAGCTCCATAACCAATCATTAACCAACGCAAGATCGTTAAAACAATACTCAACAAAATTAGAAAACGAATAGAGTAGTTTCTGAAAATCTGACTCATCCAAAAGAAAATTGCTATTTCAGCAATCACGCCAAGCGCCCAAAGCCAAGCGATCACGGTTTTTTCATATCCAAGAGCAGAGAGTTGAATGGTGTAGAAAGCGTAATAAACCCCATGCGACAGTTGTACTAGAAAACTGACCGCCAACAAGCTAAAGACTTCAGGACGTTTTAGTATTTCTATAAAATGATGATCGGAAGCTTCATCATGCTTGCTTTTACCATCTACCACTAAGTAACTGCTTGCCCAAACCATCACCGCCAAAATCAACAGGCCTATAGGCACAACCCCAACCCCATAGTGTTCAACCTGCCAACCGATAACCACTACCGCAGCGATAAAGCCTATAGAGCCCCATAACCGAATCTCACCGTAGCGATCCCTGTCCTCGCCAAGACAGTTAAAGGTATAGGATTCAAATTGCGGCAGCGAAGAGTGCCAGAAAAAACTGAATACCAGTATGGTAAAAAACAGTGTCCAATAGCTATCGAACACCAGCAGACCAATCGTCGCAAAAGCAGTCAAAGCCGTGGCAACTCTGACCCAGTAGATATGTTTTCCAGAACGGTCTGCCAACCAACCAAGAATATTGGGAGCAACCACTTTAGTAAACATCATCACAGCCAATAGCTGACCAATCTCAATAGGTGTAAACCCCAGAGATTGAAGATAGAGCCCTAAATAAGGAACAATCGTACCCAAAACTGCAAAATACAAAAAGTAGTGCAATGAAAGTTTCTTACGAGCAGTTTGATAGGTACATGGGATCATGCAAATACTTTCTTAAATAAAAAACGGAGCTTATACCATTCTACAAACTCCGTTCTAATTTGATAGATTATTGACGAGGAATTCACTCACCAGCGTGGGCAAGATCCATTATTGGAGGCACTACATCACCATTCTGTGCACGATTACGCATAAAGTGATCAAGCAATACAATCGCCATTTGAGCTTCGGCAATTGGGGTTGCACGAATACCAACACAAGGATCATGACGACCCTTGGTTACCATCTCTATAGCCTCACCACCGGTGTTTACACTTCTACCCGGAGTCATTATGCTTGAGGTTGGTTTTAGAGCAATATGAGCAATAATATCCTGGCCTGTAGAAATACCTCCTAAAATTCCACCGGCGTGATTAGAGACAAACCCCTCTGGTGTCATCTCATCACGGTGTTCAGTGCCACGTTGCCCGGCGACAGCAAAACCATCACCGATCTCAACACCTTTGACGGCATTAATACTCATAAGAGCATGAGCCAGGTCAGCATCAAGACGATCAAAAACCGGCTCACCCAGACCCACCGTAACATTCTTAGCAACAATAGATATCTTCGCCCCCACAGAATCTTTCTGCTTCAGCAGGTTGTCCATATACTGGCGAATCTCTTCACTCTTTGCAGGATCAGGACAGAAATACTCATTACTGTTATCAAATGGCCAAGTGACATTGTCCACCGTAATCGGTCCAAGCTGTGAAAGATAACCTTTAACCTCGACACCAAGGCGATCTTTCAGATATTTCTTGGCAATCGCACCTGCGGCAACACGCATTGCGGTTTCGCGTGCAGAGGAACGCCCACCACCGCGATAATCACGGAAGCCATACTTCTGAGTGTAAGTATAGTCAGCATGTGCTGGGCGAAAAGTCTCTGCAACCTTAGAGTAGTCTTTTGAACGCTGATCTTTATTATGAATAATCATGCCGATCGGCGTACCGGTAGTCTTACCTTCAAACACACCCGATAGGATCTGAACCTCATCATCTTCCCGGCGAGCTGTAGCATGTTTTGAGGTTCCTGGCTTGCGACGATCAAGCTCTTGTTGAATATCCGCTTCAGAAATTTCAAGACCCGGAGGACATCCATCAACAATACAACCTAAGGCCAGACCGTGGCTCTCTCCAAAAGTAGTGACTCGAAAATTCTGGCCTAAAGTGTTACCGGACATATATTTGCTCTTAATTCATTTAAAATAATCCGCATATCTTACCAAAATCAAGGCAAAACGTTTTAAGGTCTATTGAAAATTCTATGAACAATAAGCGCTTTATTCTCGATCATCAAGTCACAGAAGCAGAGTTGGACTTTCTAGGCCATGTTAACAATAAGGCTTATCTTGGCTGGATGGAAATGGTTGCTTGGAAACATGCAAGGTCAGTGGGTATTAGTCGTGAGATGCAGGAAAGCTTAAATCGGATTCTTGCGGTTTATGAAAATCATATGCAGTATCACGCCAGTTGCTATCTTGGTGACAAGCTTGAGATTATCACCTGGATTGGAGAACGGCAAGGCTGCTGTAAACGCCTGAGGCATTTTGAAATTATTCGCCAGAGCGACAATAAAACCGTGTTTACTGCCACCGCCACCTATGTATGTATAGACTTAAAAACCCATCAGCCAAAAAGAATTCCCAACGAATTTATTGATTCATATCTCTCAACATAGCGCTTGATCAGCCTTTTAACAGGCCTTAAGCAAACTAAAGCCTTCTATTTGAATAATTTTCAGCAAATCTTTGACTTGAAATTTCGGCTCTGACAAATATACTAACAAACGTTAGTTAGCAACTGGATTTAAAAAACAATGAATAGAATTGCAGATAAAGTCTGGATCTACTGGTTTATTACCAATCTGTTACTCATTGCCGATGTGATGGGCTGGTCGTATGGATTAGAACTGGCATTTGCCTTAACCTTAATTCAAGTCGTTCACTTTGACATTGAACAAGGCTCAATGACTGCGTTTCCAACGCAGGTACGGATTGCTTACGGGTTGATACTGCTCTTTGCATTTTGGCCACCGCTCTACTGGCTAATTTATCCAGTCATCTTAGGTACAACCGCAATGGTTCTGTTTGATTACTGTTTCCTTGCAAGATTTATGTCGCTCATGCCATGGAATCACAATCAATCCTACTCTTTCAATATGATTTACCGCACATTTTTTAGCAAGCCAATCGCTGGATCAGTGCAAAAAGCATAATGCCAATACAGGGAGCAAATATGTCTCAGTTTAACAATGCCTGGTTCAGAGACCCGAATGAAGATATTTTATATATCAACGAAACCGCAGTACGTATCCGTGCCGGGATGATGATTTTGATTCCTCTTTTTATGGCCTATACCCTGTTTGATGTGCTCTACACTTCAGAGTGGATTGTCGATGCTTCAACCATTGAAGATACCTACGAAACCAATGATGCATCACAGATTATCTACAGTGGTGAAATGGTACAAAGAGCCTATGACTTCACAGCGCAAACCATCGTCCTGTTCTATGCTCTGTTTGAACTGCTGGTCAGTATGACAGCAAAGACATCTCGTTTTTCGCCAACCATTCAGCTGGCAACCTATTTGGCCCGCAATAAAACACCGGAGTGGAAACCAATTGCGCCCAAGAGATTCGCATGGGGACTGGGCATTTCACTAGTCACTTTCTGCTTGATATTTTTCAATCCAGACACCTTTGCTAACTGGCTAAATACTCTATTCAGTGCTGCCATTTTGCCAACAACCTACAACTATATACCTCAGGAAATTCCAATCACTCTTGCGTGGATCTGTTTAGGTATGATTTGGTTTGAAGCGGTAATCGGATTCTGTTTGGGCTGTAAAATACACTCTCTATTAGTCTGGGCAGGTTGGATTGAAGAACCCTGCTACGCTTGTAATAATATTGACTGGGAAGCAATCCAAGCTAAAAACGCAACAGAATGAATATTAACAATACCAAACAACGAATTTTACAAACCTCAGCGCATCTATTC
>DBOI01000029.1:24817-30315 GCA_002299245.1 Hydrogenovibrio sp. UBA650 | reverse complement strand
AAGGTGGATTTTGTTCAAAATCAAGGCGTGCGAGAATCCGTAGCAGAAAGTATATTTAATACCTGAGCAACGGAAGTCGCAGCGCAACGAAGAGTCTGGACAAAAGACTCTTTTTCAGGATTGATTACTTACGTAGACCAAGACGCTTAATTAGATCAAGATATCTTTGACCATCTTTCTTGTGTAAGTAGTCTAGCAACTTACGACGACGGCTTACTAAACGAAGTAGACCTGTACGAGAGTGGTTATCTTGCTTGTGAGTTTTGAAGTGCTCAGTAAGGTGGCTAATGCGACCAGTCAGTAGAGCTACTTGAACTTCAGGTGAACCAGTATCACCTTCTTTTGTTGCGTACTCAGCAACGATTTTTGCTTTAGCTTCAGCATCAAACATTGTGTTTTCTCCAATAGGATCGGTCATTCTAAAAACCCATACCCACGACCGATGATAGATACAGATGCGCGCATTTTACTTGTTTCTATTGAAAATACAAGTAGTTAATAAGAAAACTAAAGGGAATCTACTGATATTGATATTTAAGGAAAACACTAATAAATAGTGTTCAAGCTTGTACCTATCATTTTAGATTGCTGCAAAAAACCGCTAGCTCAAGGCAAAAAATGTGAGTTTACAAAGAGTAAATGTCCATTTTTTAACACAGAAATAGCGGTTTTTTGTGGTGATATGAAATAGATACGGTTTTAGTGTTTGCCTGGACCGCTTATATAGTGCTCTAGTGCCGAAAGGTCATCACCCATATTTCTGACCAAGTTGTCCAGACTGACAATAGCATTTTCCAGGATGTTTACCGCAATATAAGGTTCTTCGACTTTTAAGCGGTCATACATTGCTCTGGTCAGATCAAGCATTTTAGCGCCTTTTCCACAGGCCTCCATTCTCAAGTTACGAGGTTTACGATCAAAAAATGACATCTCACCAATTAGGCTTCCTGCTCCTTGCTTACCAACAGAAGTCATATCCATATCTTCAGGATGCGTGAATTGAACCTTACCCTTAATAACAAAACTAAGCGCATCGCCAATCTCTCCGATATCAGAAATGATCTCACCTTTTTTATAACTCTTATCTTTCAAATAGTGCGTTAAACGACCCACTTCTTCCTTAGTCAGCGACTCACAAATCAAGTGCTTTTGAAAAAAATCGTACAACTCATCTTGTGTCATTGAAATCATCGCTACCTCCTAAAGTTCTATATTTTTTTAGCAATAAATGAATTAACAGGCCTGCCATCAGCCAATGTATCGATTTTATCAACAATAATATCAAAGTCTGCAAAAACTTCCGCTAACTCTCCTTTATTAAGAATAAAGTTAGGATTTTTTGGCGACTCAAACTCTGAAACACCAGAGACAAAGGTTTGAACAACGATCAAACCGCCACTATTAAGCCGTTGTTTAATATAGTCAAAACAATCTCGATTCAAGAAGCGAACCATTAGAATTAGATCAAATGATTGTTCAGGTAAACAATCGGCCTTTTTGATATCACAGCACTTGAATTTAACATTGGCTCCGGACATCTTAGCTAAAGCCTTAGATCGTTTGAGCACCCTACTCTCATTGTCAATGGCAATCACATTCATGCGCTGCTTGGCAAGATAGATCGCATCACGACCGCCACCACAACCTATGTCTAAAACAGCAGGCCTGTTGTTTTCAGTTACTAGTTTAATTTCGCCTGAATTAACAGACTCAACTAACTCTGCTACAACTGGAGAAGGCTTCCATAAAGTTTTAGACTGCTTACCGATTTCCAACAGTTGCGGAAAACTATTTGTCCATTCACGCAGCTCATCTGCTGAATGGATAATCAGCGAACCGCTTACCTGATAACCTTTGCTATCCAATAAAATACTAGCAGCTTCAATTTCATCATCAGATCCAATTAAAAACAGACTGGCCGGAGCGGCTGGAAGTGCATTGAAACTTTCTGCAAGAATTTCCCAGCTCAACCAGGTTGAGCCCTTAAGGTGACCAATCTCATAAGATTGGCGATCACGTAGATCTAAAATGCCATCAGCTTTATTAAAAATCACTTAGTTTCTTCGTCTAGGTTGAAAACACGTTTAGGCTTAAGGAGTTGCTTTTCTGTTTGCCACTCACCCACGGCAATAAATTGATTATCGAGATAGAACCTAACCAGCGCGGTTTCAGGCTGCGGGTATTGCAATTTACCACCATGCCGGATCAGATCAGCCTCTTCAGCCGTTAGATCAAAACACTGTAGGTGTTGCAAAGCGATATCTAAAGGTTTTAGACAGCTATCAAGTTGCTGCTCAATCTCTTCTAGACTGAGCATGTCATCGCCATGAAGACTGCCTGTCTGAATACGGTGCAACCCTGTTAAGTGCCCAAGAGTACCAAGAGATTTGGCAATATCTTCACCGAGAGTTCGAACATAAGTCCCCTTTGTGCAGTGAACATCAAATACTATTTGCTGCTCGTCAAAAGAGATCAGTTGCAATTTCAGAATCTTTATCGGTCTGGCAGGCCTATCAATTTCAATACCTTGACGAGCGTACCAATAGAGAGGCTTACCCTGATGCTTTAGGGCTGAATACATTGGTGGAACCTGCTCAATATCGCCAATAAACTTTTCTAGAGTGGAATTGATCAACTCTTCAGAAAGCTCAGGTATTGGCTTAGTATTAATGATCTCACCCTCGGTATCACCGGTATCAGACTGCTCACCGAGTTTTAAGGTGGCGGTATAGCGCTTATCAGAGTCGAGTAACAGGCCTGAGATCTTGGTGGCCTCACCTAAACAGATGGGAAGCAGCCCTGTCGCAAAAGGATCCAATGCACCTGTATGACCGCCTTTTTTGGCATTAAACAGGCGAATGACTTTTTGCAGCGCAGAATTTGAAGTAAGGCCAACCGGCTTATTAAGTAGTACTAAGCCATTAACCACTCTTTTTGGCGGTCTTTTTTTTTGCTGCTGTTTTCGCTGAACTTCTTGCCCCATTAGGAGTTCAAAGCTTTATTGATAAGTTCTTCAATATGCTGAGCATGCTCAGGCACATTGTCATAGTGAAAACGAATCTGAGGCACAATTCTCAGATTTAAACGCTTACCAACTTCAGTGCGGAAAAAACCCTGGGCTTTTTGCAAGGCCGCTAGCGTTTCAGTAACCTCTGGATCAGCTTCATTGTGACCCATCAGAGCAAATTTAAGATTGGCAATGCTCAAATCCTTACTGATTTTACAATCGGTAATACTAACTTTCTCAAAACGCGGATCCTTGACTTCTTGAACCAAGAGCTGAGCGATGGTTTTTCTAATTTCCTGAGCAACCCTGGTTGGTCTGCTGACGGTTGAATTATTCATAAAACAGTTATTTATTCTCTTAAATAATACGTTGATTTTAAAATACAAAACCCCAAAAACAAAATTCTGTATTTTGGGGTTTTAAGATACTGCAGTGAAGCTATCACTGCCATATTTTAGGCGTTTAATCTAAGGTACGCTTAACCTCAACACGCTCATAACACTCAATCTGGTCACCGACCTGAACGTCGTTGTAGTCCTTAACACCGATCCCACACTCAACGCCTTTCTGCACTTCCATCACATCATCTTTGAAGCGACGTAGCGACTCAAGAACACCTTCGTAGATAACCACGTTTTCACGCAGGACACGGATTGGATTATTACGCTTAACCACACCTTCTGTGATCATACAACCTGCAATCAAGCCGATCTTCGGTGCTTTAAAGACATCACGCACATCGGCAATACCAACGATCTCTTCTTTAAAGTCTGGCGCCATCTTACCTTCGATTGCACGCTTAACTTCATCAACGATTTCATAGATAACACTGTAGTACTTAAGACCGATTGCTTCGTTATCGATAATACGCTTAGCAGCGGCATCAGCACGCACATTGAAACCGAAGATCAAGGCGTCAGAAGCCAGCGCAAGGTTAACATCTGTTTCAGAGATACCACCCACACCACTTGAAACAACAGTTACTTTGATTTCATCTGTTGAAAGCTTAACAAGTGCATCAGTAATCGCCTGAATCGAACCTTGAACGTCAGCTTTCAAGATAATGTTAACGTGCTGAACATCGCCTTCAGCCATCTTATTGAACATATTGTCCAACTTAGACTTTTGCTGGCGCGCAATCTTAAGTTCTTTGTATTTACCTTGACGGAATGTCGCGGCTTCACGAGCTTTGCGCTCGTTATCAACCGTAATCATTTCATCACCCGCTACAGGTACTGCAGACAGACCAAGGATTTCAACTGGCGTCGATGGCCCTGCTTGACTAATGGTTTCGCCGTGATCATTGATCAGAGCACGAACACGACCATATTCCATTCCACACAGTGCGATATCACCTTTTTTAAGCGTACCTGACTGAACCAGTACGGTTGCAACAGGTCCGCGACCTTTATCAAGACGTGATTCAATTACCACCCCTTTGGCATGACCTTCAATTGGCGCATCCAATTCAAGGATTTCAGCTTGAAGCGAGATCGCATCAAGCAAGTCATCAATACCCAGACCAGTTTTTGCTGAGACCGGTACAAACTGAACATCGCCACCCCAGTCTTCAGGAACCACTTCTTCAGCGACCATTTCCTGCATTACTCGATCCGGGTTGGCAGTCTCTTTATCCATTTTATTAACGGCAACCACAATACCAACACCAGATGCTTTAGCATGCTGAATCGCTTCTTTAGTCTGAGGCATCACACCATCATCCGCAGCGACAACAATAACAACCACATCGGTGACTTCAGCACCACGTGCACGCATTGCTGTAAAGGCAGCGTGACCCGGGGTATCGATAAAGGTAACACCACCTTTTTCAGTGTCTACATGGTAAGCACCGATATGCTGGGTAATTCCACCGGCCTCACCAGAAGCTACCTTAGCTTCACGAATATAGTCAAGCAATGAAGTTTTACCGTGGTCAACGTGACCCATAATCGTTACTACCGGTGAACGGTGAACCGTCTCACCATCGTATTCCTGGTTAACAACTTCATCTTCAATCGTCACTTCACTGAAAGCAACCGCTTTATGACCCATCTCTTCAACAATCAACATAGCCGTTTCTTGGTCAAGAATTTGGTTAATAGTTGCCATGGTGCCTAATTCCATCATCATAAACTTGATAACTTCACCAGCCTTAACTGCCATCTGTTCAGACAATTCGGAAAGTGTAATACTTTCTGGAATCTTAACTTCTTTAATAACAGGTGCCGTTGGCTTTTGGAAAGCGTGCTCATTATCAGCCTGTTTTTGAGCATGTCTGTGATTAGATCTGCGCATTTTACCGCCACCGCGACGGTTATCGTCAAAGTTACCTTGAGTTTTCTTGGCAGCTTTGCCTTTTTTACCCTTAGGGCCATCTTCGAATTTCTTATCGGAATCGCGGCCTTTATGATGTTTCTTATCCTGTTCCTTTTTCGCTGCTTTAGAGTGATCTTCTTTCGCTGGCGCTGGCGCAACCACAGCTGGTTCAGCA
>DBOI01000029.1:0-24413 GCA_002299245.1 Hydrogenovibrio sp. UBA650 | reverse complement strand
CAGGCTGTTCCTGTTGAATTTCAGGTTTCATTTCCACCTTGGTTTCTTCAACCACTGGAGCTTCAGCAACCGGTTGCTCAACTACTTCTTCAATTTCATGCTGCTCAACCTCGGTCTTTTTGACATAAGTACGTTTCTTACGCACTTCAACATTAACGGTACGCTTACCGGCTCCACTACCAGAAGACAGATTCAATGTCTGCTTTCGTCTAAGTGTCACTTTTTTGGGAGCGCCTTCAGCAGACTCACCGTGTAAGCTTCTCAAATAAGCCAGTAAGGTACGTTTCTCATCTTCGCTAATAGTATCCGTTTCCTTCTTTCCTTTGATACCTGACTCACCCAATTGGGCAAGCAATTTATCAACAGACAGGTTGAGATTCTCCGCAAATTGTTTAATCGATACATCAGCCATTGAAACTCTCCTTTTTATTATTCTTCTTCAAACCATGGAGCTCGTGCTTTAAGAATCAGTTCGCCGGCAGTTTCTTCATCTAAGTCAACATACTCAAGCAATTCATCAATTCCTAGTTCAGCTAGATCTTCTTGGGTAATTATCTCATTAGAAGCTAGTTGCTTAGCCATTTCAGGCGTCATACCTTCAAGCGCTAACAAATCTTCTGCCGGCTCTGCTAGAGCGGTCTTTTCCTCAGCGGCAATCGCCTGAGTAAGAAGTGCATCTTTTGCACGCTGCTTCAATTCAGCGACCAAGTCTTCGTCAAAACCATCAATCTCCAACATCTCGGCTGCCGGTACATAAGCAACCTCTTCAAGGGAGGTAAAGCCTTCTGCAACCAACACTTCTGCAAAGTCTTCGTCAATATCCAAAGAACTCATAAAGATTTCAATTTGATCTTTTGATTCTGATTCATGTTTTTCAGCCATGTCAGTAGCTGTCATGACATTCAACTCCCAACCAGTTAGCTCAGAAGCCAAACGAATATTCTGACCGTTTTTACCGATCGCTTGTGATAGGCTTTCATCTTCAACAGCAAGATCCATCACATGTTTGTCTTCATCAACCATGATTGAAGTAACTTCAGCAGGTGCCATGGCATTGATAACAAACTGCGCATCATTCGGATCCCACAAAATGATATCTACACGCTCACCAGCCAGCTCATTGGTAACCGCTTGAACACGTCCACCACGCATACCGATACAAGCACCGATAGGATCTAAACGAGGGTCATTTGCACGAACAGCAATCTTAGAACGGAAACCTGGATCACGAGCCGCACTCATGATATCGATAAGATCATCACTAATCTCAGGAACCTCAATTCGGAATAGCTCGATTAACATCTCATTACATGCACGAGACATTTGTAATTGAGGACCACGAGGTCTAAAAGAAACTTCTTGCAAGTATGCTCGAACACGATCACCCATTCGGAAAGTCTCGCGCCCAACCAACTGATTACGCGGGATAACCGCATCAACATTTTCACCCATATCCAGGATCACATCACCACGGTCAACACGTTTTACCTGGCCTGTTAAAATTTCGCCAACACGTTTCTCGTAGATCTCAACAATCTTCTTACGTTCTGCTTCGCGTACTTTCTGAATAATGACCTGCTTAGCAGTCTGAGCACCAATTCGACCAAAATCAATTGATTCCATAGGTTCTTCAATAAATTGGCCTACTTCAATATTGGGGTCTTGCTGCGCTGCATCTGATTCACGAATATACCAAGCTTCGTTCTCTTCAATTACCGCGTCATTTTCAATGACTTCCCAACGTCGGAATGTTTCATAATCACCATCAACACGATCGATTTCAACACGAGCATCTAACTCGTCATCATGGCTTTTGCGCGTGGCTGTAGCCAAAGCAGCTTCAATGGCATCAAAGATAATCTCTTTATCAACGCCTTTTTCATTGGCCATAATTTCTACTACGGCTAAAACTTCTTTACTCATGTCAAATAACTCGCTAATTTTCTCAAATTAAAATTCTGGAATAAGGTTGGCTTTTTCAATATAGTCAAATGGAATCTCGTAGAGCTCATTATCGACCTCTACCTCAATACCATCACTGGTTACTTTGGTCATAGGGCCTTTAAAACGTCTGCGTCCTAAAACCGGAATACTTGTACGTACCTGAACTTTTTCTCCCTTATAGAGCTCAAACTGTTCAGGTTTAAACAGCATGCGATCCATTCCCGGAGAAGAAACCTCTAGTCTAAATTCACTGCTGATAATATCTTCAACATCCAAAATTGCACTGATCTGCTTGCAGACAGCATAGGTCTCATCAGAATTTACCGTGCCATTTGGCTTCTCTATAAAAATGCGCAACATGGTTTGTCGGCCAGCTGGAAGGTACTCCATCCCCCACCAATCAAACTCCATTGATTCGACAGTTGGTCTTAACGCATTTTCAATTTTTTCTTCTAGAGTCACTGAAACTTAAATCCAAATAACAAAAAACCCCGTAAAAACGGGGTTTTTCAAAAATCCTAGCGCCGTTCAATTCAGTCCCATAAAACAGCGCCGGTGAATGTTTTAAAAAATATGGGTGGATTATATGCTTTTTTAATAGCCTGTCAAGATTTTATTGCGGATTTATTTTTTTGTGATCAGCTATATTTTTTATTTATTATTCAACAACCTAGAAACAAATTAAATTGAAATTAACAGGCCTAAAAAACACCTAAACTCTGACAGCTTCAGATCTGCTTCATTTTCAGGAATATCAAAGCCGTCATCAAGGCATCATTGTAGGCATCATGCTGACCTAAATTTGGCAGGCCTAACTGTTGCAGAATATGATCAAAACTCAAATCAATATTAGGCTCAATGCAGCTACGCACAATCTGACTTCTCGCGTAATCATAATAAAGATCACCAACATCAATCTGCGGGTTAGGTAAACCCACGCCCAGCCAGGGCTTTAAAACCCGTTCTACCATAGCTACATCAAATTCTAAAAAATAACCAACCAGCGTTGTACCGCGAATGAATTGAAGAAAGTCCGCTATTGCCTCTTGCTCGTTGCTATAAACAAAATCACTGTTGACCACATCGACATTACGAATTTGGTGTACCAGAATACTCTCTTCAGAAATATCTTCCGGCTGCTTAACAACCAGGTTTAAGCTAGTACTGGTTTGCAGCTCATTGTTCTGAATTTTAATGGCACTCAGCGTGATAATTCGATCATTTTTGCGATCCAGGCCAGTGGTCTCACAATCAAAGCAAACATAAACATCCTCTTCAATATCATCAAAGATAAACTCATAATCAGAATCTTTAAGCCGCGATCGCTCTCTAACCTGTTTGGTTTTATCAATCCATGATTTAACGGTACTCAGCATTAGATCATCTCTTGCAAATTAAAGTGTTGAGTGACTCGTTTCTTAAACGCATCCACAACACCGAGACTCTGTTTTAATACATCTTGCTGCATATGACTGAGCTCAGAGAGTTTGATTTTATTATTAGGTAACTCTTTACCTTCCGAGAGTTGGTGTAACATCGATTCCAAACGCAAGGTATTGAGGTAGTTAAGTGTCTCACCCAACTCAATACCAAACTCTTTGGTAAAAACCCCCTTGTCCATCAGCGCTTTAATGCGCCAGTGAGTATTGGTCTGTTCAACACCCGCTTCCAATGCATAGCAGCGAACCCCGTGAACAATTGGGAAAATACCACCCTTTTTAATATCGATATGGTTATGCTGTTTGTCTTCATTATCTGTAATCAAACCACCAAAGAAACCGATAGGTGTATTGAACTGCAATACGCCTATTGCAAAGTGTCTTAAGAAGACAGGGTAATCTTCCTGCCTTTTTCTTAAAACTTGTTTTACTTCGGTCAGCCAAGATTCAACGCCATAGACGGCTTCACCATCCAGAAGGATAGCTGCATGCATAAAGTTCTCATCCGAAGGTTTTTTAAACCACTGATCAACTTTGGCTTTAAAATCGCTCAGACTTTGGCGCCACTCTGGATTTGAAAGCATAATATTACCCGGGCAAGGCGGAAAACCGATTTGCTGCATAGTCTCATCAAACTTAGCAGCAAACTCATCTAACAATCCTAGTTCCTGTTCACTGACATCGTCGCTATAGACCAGTGCATTGTCCTGATCGGTACGAATCACCTGTTCAGAGCGTCCCTCACTGCCCATTACAAAGATACAAACTTTTTCATTAAGCTCTTTAGGTAATAAAAACTCAATCAGCTTATAGATCATTTTGCGATGCAACTCATTAACCAACTTAGCAATATAGTGGGTTTTAATGCCCTTGCGATTAAGGCTGTGAATCAATTGGTCAATCTGCGGGCCAACTTGAATCAGATCATCAATACTATCTGCTTGATCAACTTTTAAGAGCACCAATCCTGACTGATTGGCAAACATGCTCATCAAATCTTTTTGATGCAGAAAACCGGTATAACCATCGTCACTTCTCACCGCTAAACGATCAATTTGATAACGGGTCATTTTTAGTAGAGCGTTAAACAGATAATCAAATTCATGCACGGAATGCACAGGCTTATGAGCAATTCGGCGCAAAACATCGGTTGAATTCAACAATTCATGCGGCTCAGTGGCGACAAACTTAAGCACATCTGATGAGGTCACAATACCCACTGAACCATCATCAAATTCGATCAAACAGGCATCCGACCTTACTTCAGTCATTTTTTGAGTGACCTGTAAAAATGTAGCGTGTTCATTTACAGAGATATGCTGGTGAATATGGGCACTACAAACCGTATCCATCATAACCTCTGTAGAAGCTGCTGACTGAATAGAGCGATGAATTCGATTGAGCTTATCGACTATGGAAGCACTGAAAAATCTTGAGAACTTATTGTTTTCATCAAAAGCCTTCATAAAAAGCTTGGCAGGTAATTTGTAGGCAATGGTCTCTTCAAGCATTTCATATATAGAGACTTTATTTGCCTTACCTAAAATCTCTGAATCTCCAAAAAATCCCCTCACGCTGTAATGAGAAATAATGGCCTCATCCTGTAACTCGGCAACCTTACCTTTAATAATGATATACAGATAACCAGATTGAGAAGCCTCTTCAAAATTCAGTTTGCTAAGCTCAGGCAAATAAGCGACATTCATACTGTCTGCCAGCTCAAAAAGAGTCGCCTCATCTAAAACATCAAACGGAGGAATCTGTGAAAGAAAATCACGCTGCTGTGTTATTGCCATTAGAACCTCATAATTGACAATTAAAACTAAACCAATAAAACCATACCTAATCTATCTCATCATACTCTCTTCATAAGTGATTTAAGATGGATTGGGTATAAGATTAATGAATTAATAAAAAAGGGTGCAAAAGCACCCTTTTTTAGAAAAATAATCTAGTGATTATTTACCTTATTACTTGCCATGTGCTTTAGCCATAAACTCTTCAGTATCACCTTTGTCACTTGTCATTTTACTAACAACAACAGTAACCAAAATAGCAACTGGAACAGAGTATAGAGCTGGGTTAACAAGTACGTCTAGACCAAGCATCGTTTTAAGTCCGAAGAACTTAGAGAACGTGAATAGTAGAGATAGTACAAGACCAGTTGCCATACCATATACAACCGCCTGGCTAGTTAAACCTTTCCACCAAACCGCAAATACTAGCGCTGGTGCAAATGTAGAAGCAGCAATACCGAAACACATACCTACCAGCATCGCTACGTTTTCTTCTTTAAGCCATACAGACATACCAATCGCTGCTAGCGCTAGGAAGAAAGCACCTACTTTTGCAAACTTAAGCTCTTGCTCATCAGTTGAATCAGGGTTAATTACACCTTTATACAGATCGTGAGCCAGAGATGAAGTTGCAGAGATTAGCAGGCCTGCAGAAGTACTCAACATTGCCGCCATCGCACCTGCTGCAATCACACCCATAAGGATTTGACCACCCAGCATGTCACCAAGCATCGGCATTGTCATATTCTTCGCTTTACCCACTTCACCGTTTGCAATCATTTTCAACAGTTCAGGATATAGCGCGTACATTGCAATCAAACCAACAAAGAAGATCGCTGCGTAGAAAATTGCTAGACCCCAGATAGTGATCTCAGCTGACTTACGCGCATCAGAAGCGTTCGATACAGTGTAGAACTTGATCAGGATGTGAGGTAGACCCAACACACCCAAGAAAAGAGCAAGAACTAGAGACGCTTGGTTAGCGAAGTCACGCAGACCAACACCCGGCGTTACCGCAGATGGCGCATCCGCCATGATTCCACGAACCGCTTGAACCGCTTCTGCTGGTCCAGCCGCTGCCGCTGCTGCCGCTACTGCTTCAGCATTGCCAGCAGCTAACTTAGCTGGAACCATTTGCTGAGAAGCTTCGATGACACCCGCTGGGTTACCACCAAACAAGTGAATAATACCGAAGATAAGTAGGAAGATCATCGCACCAAATAGGATTGCGCCTTGGATAGCCTGGTTATAAGACGTCCCTTTCATACCACCGATAATTACAAACAGTGCCATCAAAGAACCAGTAACCAATACAGTTGGTAGGTAATCCCAACCAAGTAGAAGACCAAACAGGTGACCCGCACCTACGATCTGTGGAACCAGATACATAACACAAAGTGCTAAAGTTGAAAGCATTGCAACTGTACGAATCTGCTTTGCATTTCCAGAGAAACGCGCATTCAGTACGTCAGCTACGGTGAACTTACCAACATTCTTAAGCGGACTAGAGATGGCAATCAAAACCACAATCCAAGCCGCGAAGAAACCGATAGCAAGCCACCAGCCGTCAACACCTAAAAGTGCAACCGCACCAGCCACACCCAGGAAACTCGCTGCAGAAGCGTAGTCACCAAGCATTGCCATACCATTCACTTTAGGTGAAATACCACCACCTGCAACATAGAAGTTTGCAGTGCTTCCAGTTGAAGCGCGGTGATAAAAACTAATCCAAATCGAAAGTGCAATACCAAGACCAACGATTATTAGGGCAACTAAATTTTCCATTAATCGTTCTCCTCAGCATCCATCTTATTCAAGTACATACGAGTAATGATTACACCAGTAATGATGACCACTAGCCCGCCCCAAATCGCCAGCGGCATACCCGCAATTGGCGTCGCAGCAATGTCTTTGAAAGTTGCACTAACCATCAGTGCAATTCCAAAGTACAGAACTGTGTAAATAGCTAATAACTTAGCCGAGAACTTCTCTTTACTATTCACAAAGCATCTCCTCAGTGAGACTTACTTAATATTTATTCGATAAAAACCGAACTCCAATGAAACTTCTTTTTAAAACAACAGCTTTCATGAGCATCCTATTTATTTACTGATTATCATTAATATATAAAAGTCATTGTCATTGAAAAGAAGCCTATTCCAATCCAAAGTTCTGGTCGTTTGACTAAAGCTTTGGATTGGAAATATCTGCCTTATTGCTGTTAACAGCAATAAAGCGTTATTCCATTATTTCTTTTTCTGAAACTGTTCGAGAATACTTGGGTCTTCAAGGGTAGAAGTATCTTGGGTAATCTTCTCTCCCTTGGCGATTGACCTGAGTAGTCGACGCATTATTTTCCCGGAACGGGTTTTTGGTAAGTTAGAACCAAAACGGATATCATCCGGTTTGGCAATTGGTCCGATCTCCTGCGAGACATGTTCACGAAGTTCGGCAATAAGTGATGCACGCGCATCACCTTTAGGAATATCCGTATTCAAAACAACAAAGGCTGCAACCGCTTCACCTTTAACATCATGCGGACGTCCAACGATAGCTGCTTCAGCAACCTTCTCATGAGAAACCAGAGCTGATTCAATTTCCATGGTTCCCAGACGGTGACCTGAAACGTTTAGCACGTCGTCAATACGCCCTAGAATCCAGAAGTAACCATCCTCATCCTGATAAGCACTGTCACCAACCACATAGTAGTTAGGGTTTGATTCAAGTGGGAAATAAGTCTTTTTGTAACGCTCATCATCACCCCAAACATTACGAATCATTGAAGGCCAAGGCTGCTTAATAACTAACAGGCCACCTTCTCCGCGACCTAGTTCATTACCATCTTCATCCAAAATAGCCGCATCAATACCCGGTAGAGGCTGGGTACAAGAACCCGGTTTCAAAGCCGTGACAGGGAATGGTGCAATCATGTGCGCACCGGTTTCAGTCTGCCACCAGGTATCAATAATCGGACACTGGCTTTGACCAATGACTTCGTGGTACCACATCCAGGCTTCAGGGTTGATAGGTTCACCAACGGTTCCCAAGAGACGAAGTTTTGATAGATCATACTGACTTGGAAGATCAGCACCAAATTTCATCAAGGCACGAATTGCAGTTGGCGCTGTGTAGAACACCGTAACACCGTGATCCTGGCAAACCTGCCAGAAACGACCTGCATCAGGATAAGTTGGCACACCTTCAAACATCACCATGGTCGCCCCTACTGAAAGCGGCCCATAAGCGACATAAGAGTGCCCTGTAATCCAGCCCACATCAGCGGTACACCAGAAAACATCATTATCATTCAGGTCAAACATCCACTCATTAGTTAAATGTGCATTTAACAGATAACCACCTGAACTGTGTTGAACACCTTTAGGCGTACCAGTTGAACCAGAGGTATAAAGCAAGAACAACGGGTGTTCAGCGTTAACCGGCACCGGTTCATGATAGTTACTCATACCCGCTTCTGCTTCCAACCAGTCTATATCGCGACCAGCCGCCATTGGCACTTCATCTTCAGTACGCTTGTAAACAATGACTTTCTTAACGTGATCACAACCCTTTTCCAGAGCTGAATCAACGGCTGATTTAAGTGGAATTGTTTTACCACCGCGTTTACTGGTGTTAGAAGTAATCACCAGTTTTGCACCGGCATTTTCAATACGATCACGTAGCGCTTCAGCAGAGAAACCACCAAACACCACAGAGTGTACCGCACCGATTCGAGCACAGGCCTGCATCGCAATCACGGCCTGAGGAATCATTGGCATATAGATAATTACCCGATCACCTTTCTCAATACCCTGTGCGGTCAGCGTATTGGCAAAACGACATACCTGATCGTGTAGTTCATGGTAGGTGTACTTCTGTACATCACCTTGATCACCTTCAAAGATAATCGCGGTTTTGTCACTTTTAGTATCCAGGTGACGATCAATACAGTTATAGGAAACATTGAGCTCACCATCGGTGAACCATTTGTAATGAGGGGCGTCAGACTCATCGAGTCCAACAGTAAAAGGTTTTGTCCAGCTCAGCTTTTCTCGAGCCAGGTCTGACCAGAATCCAACGTGGTCTTCACTGGCTTTTACACGCATCTGCTCTAACGCATCTTCATTAATCGCCACACTCTGCTTTATGCTGTCTGGAGCTTCAAACAGACGTGTTTCGGTTAAGATAGATTCAATGTTAGACATGGCGCCTCCTGTAATAATTACGATTATATAGCGCCTTTACTGGGCACGAAGGAGACTGAGCAGAGAGGTATTTCACTAGGCAACCCTTTTGGGGTTAGACCGAAGAGTGACAACTCTGCTGAGTTCACCTTCGCCCACGTAAAGGCCGCCTAATTAATTATAACTAGGATACTCGGACCAGCTACTTAGGACTTGGAGAATCAGTTAAATTTTAAAAAATTATAACTTGGATCTCTGACCAGCTACTTAGGACTTTGAGAATCAGTTCTAAACTTCTAATTGCAAATTAGTTGCAAAAACAATTAAGGGCAAAGTTTACCACCGTAATTTAAAATTAAAAGGGGGTAAATGCAGATAAAGTGCAGTTTAAACTTAGAAAAATATTTAGCGCTAAAAAAAATATTTATATCAGTGAAAATTAATACTGTAATCACCAAAGACTGATACCCCAGACAAGTAACCAATTTTTATAATTATTTCAATCACTAACAACTGAGCACTATGAGAGCTTTTATCGCCATACCTATTGACAAGAGTACCAGAGCAAAGATTTCAAACTCTGTCTGCCAATTGAAAAAAATGAGCTGGGCAAACGATATCCGCTGGTTCCCAGAAAAGAATTACCACATCACATTGCATTTTTTAGGTGGAAAAATCTCTCCAGAAAAAATTCAACAGGTCATCAATTCAATGGATGATTGGTTTTCAGAAGGCATGAGTTTTTTTGAAACAGAAATTCTTGGCATTAAATTGTTCCCTAACTCCAAAAACCCACACACCATCGTAGCTAATTTAGACTCGACAATAATGATGCAGTACCTGATCAGAGAAATTGAAGATCATCTCAAGCCAATCGGTTTACAACGAGCAAAACAATCTTTTAAGCCTCATATCAGCTTAGGCAGAATAAAACCGCAGGCGGAGCAATCAAACATTGAAATTCCTGCAGAAATGACGCAACTTAAAAATTTATGGCTAGACGTAGATACGATCAATTTATATGAAAGTAAACTTACAGATAGTTTTCCAAACTACAGATGCCTTAAATCTATTCAGCTAGAACGCTATTGAGTCCAACACTAAAGACATTTAAACAACCGCTTAAAAAACGATGTGCCGACGTGACCAAACACTATACGGATCACCGAATCTGACCCTTCTCGCTGTTGAATTAGCCATAAGCAGAAAACCAATGCTCAGAATCAGTGCAGTCAGATCAACGCCAATTGAAAGACTATCGGCATAAAACCACAAATGCGTTTCCGGTTCAAGCCAAGCAATAAGGCTGGTAAAAGGAATTAACAGAATAGCAAAAGAGGTAAATAAAAGTAATTCAATGGCCGCCTTACCTGTACCTCTGATAAAGGCCCAAACAATCGCAGTAAAAAAACTGAGTAGTAAATACTCTGGTGCCATGCTGTAAGATTATCTGTGAAGCCATGCAACCACTTTGCCGAAACCAATGAGAGAGCAATCCCCGCTATAGAGCCCAATGTAACACCTACGGTTAAGGCTCCAAGAATTTGAGCGTCTCTGCGTTGCGGGCCAGCAGGTTGGTTTTTTTCGTTGAACTTTTCTTCGATTTTCAATCCATAACAAGTTACCGGTGTAAAACAGCCAGGCACCAGCTAATCCCAAAAAGAAATACATCCATTTGACTGCCATACCGCCATAAGTGGCAAAGTGAAGCGCAAAGAAACTGCTTAAAGTAACTGATTCGGCAGATTGTTTTCCAGGCATATACTCTATTGAATCGACATTACCGGTATAGGGGTTAGCAACCACAAAACCTCCAGGAGCTCGCGGAGCAACAGCAGAGTCATCTCGTCCCCAAACTCTAACCTGAGCTCTTAGAGAGTTAACGGCTGCATATTGCAGCATATACGGCTTAAAACTATCTGACTCAGTTTGAGCCGATTCAATCAAAATAGATGCATCAACCATATCTATAGGGTTGGTTGACTGCTGCGGGTCAGGCTTAGGTATGCCAGATTGAAACGCAGCGCCAAGCTTACCATCGTGAACAAGCTGGTTCTGAACTCCATAAAACGGATCATGATAGGCAAACACAACCGAAGTTATCACTATGACAATATGAAATGGCACGCTGATTATGCCAACTACATTATGCGCATCAAGCCAAGCTCTTCTGGGCTTTTTATCGGTTCTCATGGCAAAAAAATTCTTTAACATATTCGGAAAAAAATGATTACACCTGAGACCAAGGCGAGCGCATACAGCAATGCAATCACCCCCATTATCCAGCGAAACTCATCGATATCTAACGGAAGACCAACAACTCGATGTAGAACATCGATAAACTCAGATATCTGTGATGGATAAACCTGTTGAATTAAAGCGTTACCTTGGTCATCAGCGGAGACGGTATAGTGCTTGTTGGAAAGTACATCGTGGTCGCTTGCAGGATCAACAAGCTGAAAACTCAGCTCACCTTTTCTATTCTGCAGGTCTGAAACTTCAAAATAAATGTCTCTACCCGCCTTCGGATACTGTTTAAGAATTTCGGCGATAAAACCAGGTACCTGTTGAAAATGAATCTCAGTCTGCTGTTCAACAGGAGGTGTTGCCCAATGCTTTAAAGCATCTTTAAAAATGGTCAGAGCACCGGCAAAAAAAGCGATAAACAGAGCTAAGCCAGCAACAATTCCCGTCCAGGTATGAACTGTCTTATAGGTTTCAAGAGTCGTCTTGCGCACCCGCTATCCTCTCAACTAACAATAAAAAACACTAAAAACACCACAAGGTTGGCTCCACCTAGCCACAACCAGGCCTGCAATCCAGTTCTAAACATAAAAACAAAAGCAAGCACCAACAACCACACCGGAGCAACTAACCACATAGTAAATTGAACCTTTACACTGGTTATAACCTCCGGCCCCCACAACATAAAAAGGCCACTCAAGCCAAATCCGAGTATCAGCCCCAAAATCAATCCAGCAGAACTCTTTAGCCACCAATCCGATCGAAACTGCTGGTTATCCATTTTATTCAACACCTTTGCTTTTAATCTTTTTCAAAGCGCCGATATATGGCAAGAGCGTCAGCACCACCATAATCCAAACAACAAAGATGAATATCGCAACCACAACCTGTAAACCCTGCATTAATAAAGCTAAACAAACAATCCAAAATAAAGCTCCAACAAGCAGGCCTGTTGTTTTTGCAAAAGGCTGGTTAAGCCAAAGCTGATTTGGTGAAGTCAGATAGATAGAAAGACTTCCTAAGAACCCGGTCAACAAAGCGATCAAATGAAACCATTGCATAATAAAAACCTACCAAATCAACATAATCATCAAGTAACTGGAACGATCAAAGGTGTTTTCACTGCCGGATCTTCAATCACCATCGCATCAATACCAAATACGTTTTTTAACATTTCAGGTTGAATAAGACTTTTTGGATCATCGGCTCCAATCACCTTTCCATCTTTCATAGCAATCATAAAATCTGCATAACGCGCCGCCAGATTTAAATCATGCAACACCATAACCAAAGTGCGATTGCCCTTTCGGTTTAGTCTTCGGCATAGTTCTAACACCTCAAGTTGATGAGCAATATCCAGATAGGTTGTCGGTTCATCCAACATTAACAGCTCGGTTTCCTGAGCTAAAACCAGAGCTAACCAAACACGCTGCTTCTGTCCCCCGGAAAGCTCATCCACATAACGGCCGGCCAACTCAGTCAAATGGGTCTCTTTAAGTGCAGAGTTCACTGCATCTTCATCCACCTGGTTCCAACGTTTTAATAACCCTTGATGCGGATAACGACCTCGGGCTACCAAGTCAAATACCGTAATCCCAGCCGGTGAATTTGAACTCTGTGGCAATAAACCAAGCGACTTGGCTAAATCCTTTGCAGAATAACTCTCAATCGCTTTGCCATCGAGCACTACCTGCCCCTGTTGTGGTTTTAATAATCGAGACAAACCGCGTAATAGAGTTGATTTACCACAGGCATTAGGGCCGATAATTACCGTAATCTTGCCTTGTGGAATATCAATAGACAGGTCTTCTGAGATAGTACGGTTTTCATAGGCCAGGGTTAAGTTCTGCCCAGTTAAAATGTTCTCAGAGTTATCTTTGCTCATTCAATTTATTCCCTGTCATCTGAGTTTCGTTACCACCCATAATAGATAAAGCCCACCAATAAATGCCGTCATTAAACCAATTGGCAATGCCATATCAAATGGCAGCGTTAAACTTAACCAGTCGGCAGCCAAAAGCAAAACCGCACCCATTAAAGCGGCTCCTAATACTGGTACAGCTTTAGTTCTGGTGACTCTTTTGGCCAATTGCGGTGCAGCCAAAGCGATAAAAGCAATCGGACCAGCCGCCGCAGTTGCCAATGAAGCCAGAATCACCGCATAAAAGGTCAAAGAGAGCCGGGTAAACTGAACATTGACGCCCAGTTGCTGAGCCAATTCATCACCCATTTCAATTAAGCTGAGTCTATGACTGGTTAATAAAATCAAGGGCAACAAAAATAATACTCCGGCCATCAGTGGAATAATCTGTTCCCACTGACGCGCGTTTAAAGAACCCGCCAACCAGATATTTGCTGCTGCTGCACTATTGATATCACCCTTAACCAGTAAAAGTCCATTGAAGGCTGCCAAGGTTGCCCCCACACCTATTCCAATAAGTACCAGTCGATAACTGCCAATAGTGCCGAATTTAATCGACAACATATAAACAATCACTGCTGTGGCAACGCCCCCAATAATCGCCGATACTGCAACACCCAAATTTGATTCGCCAAGAAAAATCAGATAAAAAATCGCCCCACTGGCCGCACCGGTAGTAAAACCGATAATATCCGGTGACCCGAGCGGGTTGCGTGAAATCGACTGGAAAATTGCCCCCGAAATTCCCAGCGCAGCACCAGCAAATATCGCGGTAACCAGTCTTGGAAGGCGAACATCCCAAATAATCTTGCTGACAAAACCTTCATCGTAGGGGTTTAGCAAGGCCTGCCAAATCAGATCAAAATCAAAACTATTGCGACCGCTATTTATCGCCAGTACGGCCAGTAAACACACTAGCAAGAACAACAACAGATTCATTAAATAAGTACGTGCCACCCAGCGAAATGAAACTGCTGAACTGCGCCAAACCCGTTGTTTATCCAATGAATATCTCATAATTCAAACAACTTATTGCGCCTTGCCAAAGCCACAAAGAAAGGGCCTCCAATCAAGGCTACCATAATGCCCACGCTGATCTCTGCCGGGTGCGCAACCCATCGCCCGAGAATATCGGCAAACAACATTAACAGAGCCGCAATCATCATGGCGTAAGGCAATAGCCAACGATGATTAGGACCGGTAAAAAAACGAGCTATATGTGGAGCAGTCAAGCCAATAAATGCGATGGGCCCAACTGCAGCAGTGGTTGAGCCGGCTAAAAGAATCACAACAAAAGTAGCCAATAACCAGACTAAGGCCAGATTGGCTCCCAAGGCTGCCCCCATCTCTTTGCCTAAACTGACCATATCCAAAGCACGGCTAATCAGCATAGCGGCAAACAAGCCAACCACAGTAATCACCGTGAGCAGACCCAATACATCGTAACCTCGACCCTGTATAGAGCCCACAATCCAGTGGCGAAACTGATCAAACACCTGCTCATCACTGTTCACAATCATGAGTTGTGCAAAAGCCAGCAAGACCGCTGACAGAGCAACACCAGAAAGCACCACTCTGATCGGATCGGTTGTGCCTGCTGTATTGGCTAAAAACACTACAATCAGGCCTGCTGATAACGCACCTAAAATGCCAAATAACATATGAACAGAAATTTGTTCAACGCCGAACAGAGCAATCGCGATCACCACCGCCAGAGTTGCTCCGGCATTGATTCCCAGGATTCCAGGATCAGCTAGAGGGTTGCGAGTTATGGCTTGCATCACCACTCCCGCTGCTCCCAAAGCAAAACCGGCAACCACCGCAATAAAGGAACGTGGAATTCGTAAGTGCTGGACCAGTAGATGGTCACTATTGGTGGCATCAAAATCCCAGATCGCATTCCAGGTTACAGCCATGCTAATAGGTTTATTACCAGTGGCAATACTGGCTAGAATCAGCAAAAAAAGCAAAGCCATCGATAAAACAATAAAAATCACATGGCGCTTGGTAGCTGCCTTAATGACCGGTTTATTATCTGAATTCGGGTCTAGAGGTTTTGCATGCATAGATAAATTTTACGAGCCGCTAGCCCGGATATTTCATAAGAATGACGAATTTTGGGGCACTGTCAGCGAGATAGTTTTTTTGATCGTCCGCAAAACCCTAGTTATTCTAAGGTTCAAGGAAGATCATAAAAAATAGCCGCTGACTGGGTTGCAAAAAAGTTATAACCACTATGGTTACATTTCGTAGCTTGCTAATATGAAGAAACTTTAATTTTATATCAATAAGTTAAACACTATTTAAGGTGCTCTTGTGAATTATTCGGGCTGGCAAAACGTTTGAGCATATCGTCAATAATTTCCATTGAACTGTAAAAATCAATTCTAAAAGAGTTTTTACCCAAGCCGTAAACTTGATTATTTTTAACCGAAGCGAGGTTCGCTAATACCTTATCCTGCTTAAAAAGCCGAGCACCGTCTTCATCGGTTCTGACTAGAAAAGTGGTTTCTGCTTTTAGCTCGGTCAATCTCTCATACTCAGCTTTAACAAAATCATCAGGATTATCCAGCGCACCATGCCACTGCTTATTTGGTCTTTCCACATCAAAGCCTAGTGCAGTCAGTAAACTGCCGTGCGAACCTGTTGCGGTGGCAATCGGGTTCAGCATACCCGGGCCATTGTAACCAATCAGGTTCACTTTGCCTTCTGGCAGTCTTAACTTAGCCTTGGCAGCATTTAAGTGCTGCTCAAATTCTGCAATTTTGTCTTCTGCCTGATTTTCCAGGCCTGTAGCTTGACCCATAATTCTGGCAAGGCTCTGCCAGCTTTGTGAAGCGTAATCGACGGTAATCGTCGGGGCAATTTTTTCCAGTACCGCTCTATGTTGTGCAGCGGTATCTCTGCCGCCAACCGCAATAATAATTAGATCCGGCCTGACTGAATAAGCGGCTTCAAGGTCAACCTCGGCAATCGACCAGAGTTTTTGTACCTTGTTTTCCTGGGCAACATGTCGCCATTGGCCAAAAAAATTACCGTTATAATCGGTTGCACTCGCCACCACCGGAGCTCCAATTGCCAACAGAGTTCCGGTAATACTGACTGCGGTTGACAGGATTCGTTTTGGTGGTGCTTGAATAGTGGTCTTTGAACCATCTGGATTGGTATGCACCCTTGGCCATGCATTTTCAGCAAATACATGAGTCGGCAATACTAATAAGATACCAAGACTGCTTACAAACAGTATCTTGAGGAGATTTTTCATAATTGACTCGCTTCAACCATCGCCATCATCGGTTGCATATTTTCAGGAATACCATTTTGCCATTGATAATCTAAAGTTTCGGTGCGGGCAAAACGACGCAGATGATCATCCAGAATATATTGGATGATTCTCATATTTTCACTGTTTTCCGTCTGACAGTAAAAACATAGTGTATCGGAGCTCTGCTGCATTAAGCAAAACCCCTGTTGAAATTGGACTCGTCCTTCGCATTCATTAAACACAGCTTCAACCTTATGATTGAAATGTCGGCAAAGATGACGAATATATTTAGTCCCAAGCTCGGTAGAGATGGAAGCCATCGCAAAAACCATAAGTGACCCTTTATAGTTCGACAGTTTTTTTTGTTATTTGTAGACTGAAATAAACAAGGGGACACAGGTCCCCTTAGTTTGTTTTTTACCGATAAGAAAGGCTTAGAACTGGTATGCAGCCATTACCTTAACATTTCGCCCAGGCTCATAGTCGGCACTTGTTGCCTCGCCTCCAGGGAGTGTAAAAGCTCTATTTTCCGAAATATGTGAAACATAAGCCTCGTCAAAAATATTGTCGACACCCGCCGTTAGCTGTAAGCCTTTAACTGACTTAGGCTCCCATTTAAAAGCAATATCATGAACGTCATAAGCTTCCTTGGTTCTATACTCAAACCAACCCCCATCAGGACGATCATCTTCTTTACTAACAATAATTGAGTCCCAATGCACACTCATTTCCGGGTTAATCTGGTAACTCAATCCAAGCGTCAACATATCACCCGGTTCTTTAACCAGTGGTTCTTTAGTCTCTTCAAACTCAGAATCAGTATGTGAATAAGTCAACAAGGCATTCAAATTACCAATTTCATAATTTACACTGGCTTCAAAACCATTGATGTCCAAAGTTCCGCCATTTGACATGTTGTTCCAGAGCTGGACGATATAGTCATCAATCTCAGTTTGGAAATAGGTAAACATAAAGCCAAATGAATCTGCGCCAAGAACTTTTTCAGCTCGATATTTCAATCCAATTTGATTGTTAACACCAGTCTCAGATTTCAAATCTTCATTATCTGTAACCGCAACACGGTTTGCAGCCAAAACATCGACCATTTCAACGCCTTTGAAAAGGATTGTCGTACTTGCATTCAAGGAGAGAGATTCATTAATCTGATACTCTCCAGCAAGGCCGTAGGTGACTTCAGAATCATCGATTTTGCCATAGGCACCATCAAAATCATACTGAGTATAGCGAACACCAGGAGTAACCGTTAGACCAGAATCAAGGGCAATTTCATCTTCAATATATATTGCTTTAGTAATGGCTTCTTCATCATCACCATACTGACTACCATCCCATGTAACTTCACTTGTCTGCTTGTCATAGATCACACCGTAGGTCAAAGTTTGAACCACAGAGTCAGAATCAACAACACTTTGTGCCTTCAAATTAACCCCTTGGGTTTTCACTGTTCCATTAAGCCTACCTTGAGTATTGTCTCCCCCAGGAATACCAAATGGTGGGCGAACAGGTGTTACACCATCCAGTTTTTCAAAGCGTTCTAATTCATTTTCATTACTGTAGACAGATGTCGTCATGTAAAGCTTATCGCCAAGGTCAAGCTCATGCTTTAAAGTGATTGTGGTTCTGTCATATTCAGTTGGGAAAGTGTAATCACCGGTACGTGCTTCATTATAAGCTCGACCAAAGTCTGGACGAGGACTGTAATCACCTTCATCATGAAGTCTGTCATAAGAAAAAGAGACTCGGTTGCTTTCATCCAAATCTACTCCGACCTTAATTAAAGCGTTGTATATGGTTCCTTCAACACCAAAGTTTTCCGTGCCATCACCATCTGTCCAGTCCTGCTTTTCAACCTGACGATAATAAGCCAAGAAATCAGAGTTATCAGTTAGTTTTCCGTAACCGGCAAATGAACCGCCATACTCAGCATTTGAGTTATAGTTACCGGAGACACGAGCACCCATCGTTTCGCCAGAACGCAGCAAGTCTTTACCATCTTTGGTCTCAAATGAAACCGCGCCCCCAAGCGAGCCATTTACAACTGAGTTGGTACCTACTTGAATATCCGCTGCTTTCAAAATATCCGGGTTGATCAATAGATTTCCGATATGGTGAAACATATTGGCATTCTGGATCTTAGCGCCATCAAGCGTCATTTCCAGATCTTCATCCTGGAAGCCGCGAATATTGATACGATTATTGATTGAATGAGTTCCCCCAACATCAACACCAGGAATATCGACTAATAGATCACTCAAGTGGTCTGCTTGTTTGATATTGATATCACCTTCATTAAGGTAAACGGACGAACTCTCTACCGAAGTTCCCCAAACCTTTAAGGTATCCATTTCAACTTTTTTTGCCTTATCTGCCAAAGCGGCAGCAGGCATTGAAACCAACACAGCGTTAATAATCGCTAATCTTAGTTGATTATGCTTTTTTTTCATCATGGTCTCCATTCCGAGATTTGAATTACGGTTAATAAACAAGCTATTAACTCTCAATTATTAAGATTCCGTGATATGATAATTATTATCATTAACTGGCAAGAAGCATTTTTATTTGCCAAAAATGCTAAAAGTTTTGCGCAATCTTCAAACCCTGTTTTACAGGCCTTATTTTTTGACTATCAATGAAAAGTTATAACGGACTAAAAATTGAAGACCTAAACCGACTCGGTGACTATACACACACCCGATCACGAAGCAAGCACCCCTTGAATCAAAGTGCTGAAGTGATGCAAGGTAGCTGGTCATATCAACTGTTAGGCGATGGCCTGGGGATGCACTATGTCGATATGGAAGAAGTTGAAGACATCAGTTTTTCCAATCAAAGCCCAGCAGGAATCAGTTTCAACCTGATTTACGAGGGCAAGATTGAATTTACCGTCGGAAACCACCACTACTGGCTTGAAGCAGAAGCAGACCAACCTATCTGTGGCTGCTTTTCTTTAAACAAACCAGAGATGAGAACCAGACACGCTAACAAGGGGGCTAGAGTTAGAAAGATCAATGTTTTTGCTGGAAAGAAATGGCTCATTGATCGCTGTCAAACAGAGGCAGACAGAAAATTACTCAATCAAGCTTTCAATGCACATGCCCAACTCATTACTTGGCAGCCATCTGCTACTGCTAATCAAATTGTATCCGACCTAATCAAAAAGCAGCACAAACAATCATTTACCGTAAATCTACAGACAGAAGCATTGATTCTAGATTTACTGTCTATTTTCCTGGACGGCTTATTTGAACAGCTCAAACTTTCTAATGTCGTTCCTGATATAGCAGAAGACTCGGCTTCGCGACTCTATAAACAGAGTAAACAGCTATTGGATGAAAACCTGGATGACCCAATGCCGCTTTCAGCAATAGCCGAACGATTTAATGTCAGCGTCAGCACCCTGCAACGCCGTTTTAAGGAAGCCTCGGGCATGACTGTAGTGGAATATATTCGCCTGCAAAAACTCAGCAAAGCAAAACGCGACCTGATTGAAGGCGGTCTGAGCATTGGTGAAGTCGCCTACAGCGCCGGTTACAAACATGTTGCCAATTTTGTTTCGGCCTTTAAACGGGAATACTCCATGTCCCCTGCCGCTTACCGTAAGCTACACATCCGCGAGCGTAGAAAAACAACTTAACAAACCGTTAAACCTCTGGTCTAGCAGGATTGTTTAATGTAATTATGACTAGCCTAAAAACTTAAACACAATCAAACAGGCAATCAACAGGCCTGATGATTTTGAATAATTATGAAAAGCTACAACCAGTTCAAAATTGAAGATTTAAATCGGCTTGGTGTCTCTACTCACTCTCGATCAGCGTCTAAACAGGCGTTAAATCAAACTGCCGAAATCATGCAAGGCAGCTGGTCATGTCAAGTATTAGGTGATGGCCTGGGGATGCACTATGTCAATATGGAAGAAGTTGAAGACATCAGTTTTTCCAGTCAAAGCCCTGCCGGAATTGGTTTTAACCTGGTTTATGAAGGCATAAAATTGGGCAAAGCAAAACCCGCAAGGCGAAATTGTTACCATTGATCTTGCTGAGAATCCGGTTCAACACATCAACGGAGAATTTTTAGGCAGCGTCTTCACTCCGCAAGAACAAAGATCCGAACAACAGAAACAAGCATTAGAAGAGTCTAACGGCTTAATTGCTCAATTAAAAACCGCTGACTACCTTTTGATCAGTTCTCCAATGTACAACTTCACCATCCCAAGTACTCTGAAAGCTTACTTTGATCATCTGGCAATAGCTGGAGAAACTTTTCAGTACACCTCTGAAGGTCCTGAAGGCCTGTTAAAAAACTTAAATGCCAGTGTCATTATTGCTTCGGGAGGAGATTATACCCAGCCGCCATACAGTGCCATGGATCATGCCGGCCCTTACATTGAGGCCTTCTTAAGCTTTTTAGGTATTACTGTAGAGCAGATTTATGTCGCGCCAGGCACAGCGGGTGAGGCTAAAGAACAATCTATTGCTAAAGCAAAACAAGCGATAGCAGCAAACTTTTCAGATTAGTTAGAAAACAACCATCATCGTTTGCCATTTAAATAAGAGAGCACCTCTTCAGCCGTACCGGAAAATAGAATCGGACGGCTGTTGTTTTGCATTTGATAATCATACATTGGGTCATAGTATTCGCTCAGCAGAGTTTCAATCCAACCTTGATGAGCTTCAACTGAACCATCCATCGATTGTTGTTGAATGGCATAATCCAGCAGTTTTACAACTCGCTGATAACGCTCTCCACCTAAACGCTTTTGGATTCTTTGCAGTGCGGCCTGCATAAAATCATTCCAAGCCTGCATACTTGAATACTCTTTCTGAGCTTCAACAACGTACTCATCCAGAGTAATTTGCACGCGCTCTTCAAGTGAAGTTTCAACAATAATTCTTGACCCGGACTTCAAAGTTTCAAACAGTGGTTTTGAAAGATACCTAGAACCGATATTACGGCCTTCATCTTCAACAATTAACTGTTCAATGCCACTCTCTATTAGTCGCATTAGGCTCATGGCTAGATTATTTTCAAAATTAATCTGCGACGGCTGCGGCGATGCATGCCGACCAAATGCCGACCCACGATGATGAGCAAGACCCTCTAAATCAAGTGCATTACTGAGACGATTAATCGCTAACGTCTTTCCGGAACCGGTGCGCCCGGAAAGCACTGTTGGTTTAATGTTTTTTTGCTCTAATAATTCTGGGATTGAGTCCAAGTAATCAATTAGAAAACGTCTAAAGGCTTTATAGCCGCCTTTTAAACGCACAATACTCCGACCTTGATCCTGTAGCCACTGCTGTGAAATCTTGGAGCGCATGCCACCCCGAAAACAGTAAAGTAAAGCATCTGGGTAAGCATCCATAAATTCAATCCAGGATTGAATTCGCGGAGACCTTGTAGTTTCATTAACCAGCTTATGACCCAGCTTAACAGCAGCTTGGTTACCATTCTCTTTATAACAAAGGCCGACTTTTTGGCGCTCTTCATCATTCATTAATGGCAGATTAACTGCCGATGAAAAAGCGCCTTGAGAAAATTCAACAGGCGCTCTAACGTCAATCAAAGGAGTTTGATTGAGGACAATCGACTTAAAGTCATCCATTTGCGGCAGTTCAGTCTTAAACTCCGTGATTTTAACCACAACTACACAACCTCAACCAAATACGGCTGGTCATCGGAAGGCAGAGTTGTTCCAATCGATTCCAGGCTTAATCCATAAGTTTCAGCTATTTGCTTAAAATCCGCCACGGCTTCAGGCCTTACCACTGCTAAAAGTCCTCCAGAGGTTTGTGGATCACAAAGCAGCATTTTTTGTTCATGATTCATTAAACCCTGATTCGGGCCTTTTATTTTATGTCCATAACTCTGGAAGTTGCGTCCGGTTCCTCCGGGGGTACAGCCTTGGCTCAAATACTCCAGAACATTTGGTAACAGAGGCACCTTATCAAATTTAACTTGAGCCGAAATACAACTGCCCTCACAGATTTCAACCAAGTGTCCAAGTACACCAAAACCAGTTACATCAGTCAGAGCAGTCACGCCCTCTAATTCAGCAAACTCAACACCGGGTTTATTAAGTGTTGTCATTGCTTGAATAGCTGTCTCTAAATGATCAGATTGCAGCTTTTTCTGTTTTTGAGCAGTTGTCAAAATACCGATTCCAATCGGTTTTGTTAAAAACAACTCACAACCAGCCTCAGCGGAGGCATTGGCCTTTAAATTTTGGTTATCAACTAATCCAGTGACAGCTAAACCAAAAATAGGTTCAGGGGCATCAATTGAGTGGCCCCCAGCTAAAGGAATACCAGCAGCCTCACAAGTTGCACGTCCGCCTTCAATAACCTGTTGGCCAACTTCCGCTGGCAACTTATCAATAGGCCAACCAAAAATTGCAATCGCCATCAAGGGTTTACCGCCCATGGCATAGATATCACTGATTGCATTGGTCGCTGCTATCTGACCAAAGGTAAATGGGTCATCCACGATTGGCATAAAGAAATCTGTGGTACTTAAAACAGAGGTGCCATTACCCAAATCATAAGCCGCGGCATCATCTTTGGTGCTATTGCCAATCAGTAAATTAGGGTTAGGAATCAGGTCGAGCTGAGTTTTAAGAATTGAATCCAAAACCTCAGGAGAAATTTTGCAACCACAGCCTGCGCCATGACTGTATTCGGTTAATTTAATATTATTTTTTTGCATTCAGAGATTGTGACACAAGATAGGAAAATAACAATTAAAAAGGCTTCTTATACTAAGTCCTTTTCTATAGTCGCAAGATTTAACAGGCCTGTTAATTTCGATAATCCTTCTTCAATCAAATCTACAGGCCACCAATTACCAAAAATATGCATCGACAAACGCCTATACTCCCCTTGGAATAAATTGTTTAAAGTTACTGAAGTAGCGAACGGTTAAAAAACGCTGCTATTAGAGCGGAGTTTAGGAAGGCGGTTCAACGTTTTGAGTGAGCAAGCTTAGTAGTTGTTAATCTATATAGTTTGAAAAGTCGATTAGTTCAGTTCATTGTTATGAAACCAAACTAAGAGACTTCTCTATTAAATAAAATTAGAATTGGACTACAAAATCAGTCTTTTTTATATTCTGAAACAGTATCTTCTGTTTCTAACTTTTCAGCTGGAGACTCATGTTTAATCAAGCTCTCTTCTCCCATTAAAATCTTAATCGTTGTCGGGTATTCATATGCGCTACCGTTATTGTGATCAATAATGGCTCCAATTCCGCCACCAAAAATTATATTTCCAAACATGTTGCCTTTTGTTTTAGAAACAACCGTAGCTCGACCATCTTTATGACCTTCTTTGATACAAAGAACACTAAGATCTTTATTTGAACGATGAACCATTGCCGAGCCAGGAGTTGTCAATGACCAAGTTCCTTCATCATTTTTTAAATCACAACGTGCGCCATTGAGGTCTTTGTTAGCTCCATCATAAGAAAGAACAGTAACGTTTTGCCCAGTTCCATTACCCGTTAAAGTTGAACAGCCTGATGTAAACAAAACAGAAACCAGCACAAAAGCAAACATTATTTTTTTCATTATCTACCTCTTATTTAAGCTTGAATTCAACTAATAAC
>DBOI01000158.1 GCA_002299245.1 Hydrogenovibrio sp. UBA650 | reverse complement strand
TAATCTTTTAACTGGTGGTACTCACCGGGTAGTTGACTCATAATACGGTGACTGAAGTCGCCTTCATTCATATGACTCATCACTTCAATGATCTCTTTGATGGATGATTTCTGAATATTAATCGCGTTTTTCAGGTGCTTCATTACTTTGTGATAATCACCCTTAAACTGCTTAAGGTCAATTTCAACATCAAGCTTACCTTCAGAGAGTTTGACACTGGTCACATCAATGGTTCTGAGAATATCTTTGACTTGAACCATGGAGTTGTTGAAGCCATTGGCAAGTTCTTTTAAATCCCCATTGTAATGCCCTGTGACCTTTGCCTTTAAATCACCCTGTGATAATGCTTCGCTAACGCTATTCATTTCATTGACCACAGATTGGATTGAGACAAGCAGTGTGCAGATACTTTCTGAGATATCGGTAAGCTCATTATCACCGGGTAGTTTTTCCCATTTGCTAAAGTCGCCATTTTGAGCAACCTGAATAATTTTTTTGCGCATGGCCGAAAGAGGGGAGGTAATTGAATCTACAATCATCAGGTTAAGGATGATCAAAATAACCAGCGCCACAATGACCTCAACGGAAACCTGCTTAATAATCTGCTCACCCTGTTGATTAAGACTATCAATCAGTTGAAGCGTTTGTTGCTCTGTTGAAGAGACTCTTTGTTGGACGAGTTCTGTTGCACTATAGGATAGTTTGCTGATCGTCAGGTTGTTTTGTTTGGTGGTTTTGAAGTTGTCGGCTAAATCATTAAAGGATTCCTGATATCCATCGCGAGCCGTTACCAGCTCTTCAAATGTTTCTTGATTGGTAAAGTCACCTTCGTAGTTTTCGCTGAGCGTTTCTAGTATTTGATCTGCGCTGTCTCCGAGACCATTTTGATCAAACAGAGTTTTATATTTTAAATCTTGAGTTGAAGTCATTTTGGCCATATATGACTGTGAAACTTTAAGTAAACGCTGTATTTCATTGAGTGCTTGCAGGGCTCCTTCTTCAGGATCTTCTGTTTTTTTAAGCTGAGTAGTTAGCTCTAGAATGGCTTTTGCAGAAGGGTCAATACCGTAGACGATGGTTTCTTGAACTTGGGTTTTTAAAAACACGAGGGAGTTAGCTGATTTTTTGATGTTTATTAGAATGTCGGCTATTTTTGCAGTGTCTGAATCCATTGCAGGCGCATCAGTTGTTTTTTTAACTTCGGTAAGGGGCTGGGTTAAATCTGCTTCTACAGAAGGAGTGGTGAAAGAGTTAAGTGATAGGTTTAATTTTTTTAGTTCTTCAATCTTGGTATTGAAGTTGTCACCATGAGCCTTTTCTCTTGTTAAGGCATATTGATTCATACTTAATAGAGTGTTCGAGAATTCAGTTTGGAATCTAGAAATCGTTGCGGTTTGGCTCTCTTGGAGTTCCTTGAGCTGAGCACTGCTTTTTCCCATTGCTAAGAGGGCATTTCTGGATGATAAGGCGATAAAAATCAAGACGGCTGTCACAATTAGTGCATTTGCCCAAAGCCTTTGTTTTACTGTTAATTTGTTTAACAATGTCATGAATAATCTCCAGAACCTGAACGAAATCAAAAATTGAACAAATAGTTCTGTGAACTACTTTGATTAAATTGCAAAAAGGTCTATGCTTGTGCTGCAAGCATTAACTTAAAATTATGGGCAAATCTTAAAGCACGACTTGTGCGTGATTGGCAAACTCGATATTAAAGTTATGTTACTTTTTTGTTACCCAGGGTTTTACTAGAGATAGATTTATATGCAAGATCACATCCGTCGCGCGCTTAATGCCGTGAAAGGACAAAAAATTCCAGAGTTGCCGCAAGAAGTTCTGGCCCTTGAAAAAGAGATTAAAAGTAAACTCGGCAGTGTGCATACGGTGGCCGAGATCATAGAGATGAATACCACGCTATCTGGTGAGGTTATGCGAATTATGAACTCTCCGGTGATTAAGCTTAAAGAGCCAATTCACTCGATTAAAGATGCTGTAAAGATAATGGGGTTGGATAATATCTATAACCTAGTTGTTTCGGAGGCAATCAAAAACTTGTTTGGTAGTGGTGGGCTTATCAAAGATATTCTTGATCACAGTGTCGATGTTGCCTTCTGTATGTCAGATATTTCAGATTGGGTGGATGATGTGTCTCGTGACGAAGCTTATATGCTTGGCTTGTTTCATAATGTTGGAGCCTTGATGCTGGCTTCAATCAATGAAGATAAGTATGAAAGAATCTTTAGAGCATCTCATACCCGACCAGTGAGTATTATTGAAAAAGAGAATCAGATTTTTGGCTCAAATCACGCCATGGTCGGTGTGGTTATTGGTCAAAAGTGGCACCTGCCGGTCGATATTCTCAATGCAATTATGTTGCACCACAATCCTAAATGTGAGCGCATTAACAATGACCGTGTCAGAGCAATGGTTGCAATGGTAAAAATAGCCAATGCAATGGTGGCTGAAATTTCCCTTGGCGCTTATCGCGGTCAAGAGATGGCAGACTATGAACACGATGGATCAAATGAGTTGATGATTGAAGATTTGGCTCTAACAGAGATCAGAACGGCTTTAATGTCTTACAACTTCAAAGATTAAAAATAATAATTTAACAGGCCTATCAGAAGACCTGTTAATTTGTATTATTAATGATGGGTATTGAGTGCTTCTTCTTCCTTTAGAGCAAGATAGGTTTTCAGAGCCAGTGACTTGCTGCGAATATTAAACGTCAGCCTGGCAACATCATCAAAATGTTTGGCAAAGTGTGCTTTCATGTCTTCTTTTAGATAATCAGGCAGCTCTTCATAATCTTTGCGATTATCCTCCGGTAGAATCACCTCTTTAATACCAATTCTCCTTGCGGCAATGACCTTTTCTCGAATGCCGCCAACCGGCAATACCTGGCCTGTTAAACTGAGTTCACCTGTCATCGCCATTGGGGTTTTTACCGCTTCATTTCTTGCTAAAGAGAGCAGGGCAGTTGCCATGGTAATCCCTGCGCTGGGTCCGTCTTTGGGGGTGGCGCCGTCCGGTACATGCAGATGAACAAAGGCCTTATCAAAGAATTCCGGATCCGCTTTGTACTTCTCCAGATAGGAAGAGATAAAGCTGTAAGCGATTCCAGCAGACTCCTGCATCACATCACCTAGTTGGCCCGACAGTTTAAAACCGCGATTATCAGTGTGGACTCGACTTGCCTCTATGGTCAAAGTCGCGCCACCCATTGATGTCCAAGCCAGACCAGTAATGGTTCCGACCTGAAGGTTGGTTTTTTCCGGGGTGAACCTTGGTTGACCCAACATCTCTTCGAGCTCGTTGACATGAATTCGAGTCTCTTTGACCTCTTCAGTGACAAATTTAATCGCCACCTTACGAATCAATTTTGCCAACTGTTTCTTCAAGTTACGAACCCCTGATTCACGGGCATAACCTTCGATGACATGACGAATTGCCGGGGGGGTAATCTGTACCTGATCTTTTGACAGGCCTGCTTCTTCGAGCAATGTTGGCCACAGGTGATGGCGTGCTATCTGTACCTTCTCTTCAGTAATATAGCCAGACAGTCTAATGACTTCCATTCGGTCTAATAATGGGCCAGGAATGCTATCCAGAGTATTTGCTGTACAGACAAACAGTGCTTTGGAAAGGTCGAAGCGAATATCCATATAGTGATCCATAAACTCGCTATTCTGCTCTGGGTCTAAGACTTCAAGCAGAGCAGAGGCGGGGTCACCGTGATAGGACGCGCCAATTTTATCGACTTCATCAAGCATAATCACAGGGTTGGCAGTGCCGCAATCTTTTAAGGCCTGCACAAACTTACCGGGCATGGCACCAATATATGTGCGACGATGGCCTTTTATTTCAGCCTCGTCACGCATTCCACCTACAGAGAAACGGTAAAATTTTCTGCCTAGTGACTCGGCAATGGAGCGACCAATCGAAGTTTTACCAACGCCAGGAGGACCAACCAGACAGATAATTGAGCCGGAAACCTCACCTTTCAGGGCACCGACGGCCAAAAATTCAAGAATACGATCTTTGACATCTTCCAGTCCATCATGGCCTTTATCTAGAACTTTTTTGGCGCGTTTTAAATCTAACAGGTCTTCACTGTGCTGTCCCCAGGGCAGTTGGGTCAACCAGTCCAACCAGTTACGCGCCACGCCGTATTCAGGCGACTGCGGGTCGAGCATACTCAGTTTATTCAGCTCTTCTTCAGCTTTTTTGTTGGCTTCTTCGCTCAGCGTCAGTTTTTCAATCCGTTCACGGAACAGGTCGGTATCCAGGGTTTGATCGTCTTTAACAATACCAAGTTCTTTTTGAATCTCTTTGAGTTGCTGGCGCAGGAAGAAATCACGCTGATGATCTGAAAGATTCTCCTCAACCCGCTCACGAATATTGAACTGAATCTTAGTCACTTCAATTTCTTGTTTGAAGAGTTCGAGGACTTTTTCCATTCGTTCAGCAAGGTTTAAGGTTTCAATAACATCTTGCAGTTTTTCATTATCAGCGGTAGTTAAACTGGCAGCAAAATCAGCCAGTTGCGAAGGTTCACTGGCACTGTAGCGATTAAGGAAATACTTTAACTCTTCACTGTATAAAGGGTTAAGTGGCAATAGCTCTCTAAAGGCATTCATAATTGCCAGGCCATAAGCTTTGTATTCTTGAACACTGCCATCAATAATATCTTTCGGATAACTGACAACAGCTTTGTAAGGGGCTTTTTCTGAGCTCCATGATTTGATTTCGAAGCGCTTAATGCCCTCGGCGATGAGCTGGATATCATCCTCTTTGACTTTGGGATCAAAGACCTTGACTAGAGTACCGATTTGATTGAAATCTTCAGGCTTGGCGGTGTGATTGTCATCGGAATTGACATAGACCATACCGATATATTTGCACTTCCCCTCTTTAATAGCTAAAAAGGTCTCTTCCCAAGCATCTTTGTTCAATAGTACTGGCAATTGTTGACCGGGGAAAAAAGGCCGCTCTTTAACTGGCAATAGATAGATTTCTCTTGGAATCGTTAAGTCAGGTTTGGCTAGCTGGCCAAAGATGCTGCCAGGATTGGCAATGTGCTCGCCTTCAAGAACTTCATTAGCAGCTTCAATGATTTTTTCGGCCAGAGCCTCATCTACCTCAATTTTAATCTCATCTTCATTGACTTCGATCTTAGGCAGGGATTCGGGTTTAGTGGCAACAGCTTCATCACTATTTAACTCTGAAATGAGCTCGTCAGCTTCAGGGAACTTATCGGTTTTATCGGTCATCTTCTTAAGGCGGTTTTTTTCTGAAGTATTATAATGCGGACTAAAAACACAGATTCAAGAGAGAAAAATGCAAAATCAGCAAATAAAAATCGGATTTGTCACTGTATCAGATAGAGCTAGCCGTGGAGAGTATGAAGACTTGGGCGGCCCTGCCATGCAGGAGTGGATCTCAAAAGCCTTAACCAATAAGTGGACAGCGGTTGCCAAGGTCATTGAAGATGAGCAAGGTCTGATTGAAGAGACGCTGATCGATATGATTGATAATCAGGGCTGTTGCCTTGTTTTGACCACAGGGGGAACCGGGCCTGCCAAACGTGACGTGACACCGGAAGCAACCGAGAATGTCTGCGATAAGATTCTCGATGGTTTTGCTGAACAGATGCGTGCGGTTTCATTGCAATATGTACCAACTGCAATTCTTTCAAGACAGATCGCTGGAACCCGTGGTAGCTGTTTGATTATTAATTTACCGGGCAAGCCTTCTGCTATTGGTGAATGTCTAGAGGCGGTTTTTCCGGCGGTTCCGTATTGCGTTGACTTGATTGAGGGGCCATATCTGGAAACCGATGATAATTTTGTTAAAGGGTTCCGCCCCAAACACGCCAAAAAGCCAAGCTAAACCGGAGAGTCCAAAATGACCAATATTAATTACCAGTACGAAGGCTTGGAGTCGGTTACCGATTTTGTCCGTTGGGGCGGTAGCCTTTTTAAGCAGGCTGACCTCTATTTTGGTCACGGTACAGATAACGCTTTTGATGAAGCCAAAGTTTTGGTTTTCTGGGCTTTGGGGCTGCCTGAAAATGTACCGGAAAACTATTGGCAGGCCCGTTTGACCAATCAGGAGAAACACTCGGTTACCGAGCTATTTCAAAGGCGAATAGAGACCCGAAAGCCGGCAGCTTATTTGACAGGGGAGGCTTGGTTTGCGGGACTGAAGTTTATTGTCAATGAATCTACTCTGGTTCCAAGATCTCCAATTGCTGAGCTTATTCAGCAAAGATATGCTCCCTGGGTTGAGGCTGATCAAGTCACCCATGTTCTCGATATGTGTACTGGTAGCGGCTGTATTGGTATTGCCTCTTTACAGGCTTTTCCAAATGCAGAGGTGGATTTAGCAGATATCTCTACTCAAGCACTCTCTGTGGCTCAACAAAATATTGATCATTACGGCCTGAATGATTTTGCTCATGCAATAGAGACTGATCTTTTTACAGGCCTGCAAGGCAAAAAGTATGACTTGATTGTTTCTAACCCGCCTTATGTCGATGAAATTGAGATGAATGCATTGCCTGAAGAGTTTAAACAGGAGCCTGAACTTGGGTTGGCGGCAGGCAAAGATGGTTTGGATCTGGTTCGCCGCATTCTTGCTGAGGCATCACAATACTTAAAAGATGACGGTGTCTTGATTGTTGAGGTCGGTGTCTCTCAATATTTTATGGAACAAGAATACCCTGAATTGCCACTCTACTGGTTTGAATTTGAACACGGTGGCGAAGGGGTGTTTGCCATTCAAAAACCAGAACTGGATGTCTTTCAAGAAGAACTGACAAGACGAGCTCAGTAACAACACCATAACCACTTTCTATTCAATGATGATTCCCCGAAGTTTTTCTGAAGGGGGACTAACTCATCGTTTTCTGAATATCAAAACTGCCTGAAGTGCTTGGGTAGGTTTTATCTCATA
>DBOI01000089.1:4989-5796 GCA_002299245.1 Hydrogenovibrio sp. UBA650 | reverse complement strand
GCATCAAATATCACTGCCATTTTTTCTGGCTGATACTGTTCTAACAGCTTGCCGAGCATATTAATGACGCCGAAAATTGCCCCGGTTGCCTGGCCTTGACTGTTTGTTAAGGGTGGCATGGCGTGAAAGGCTCTAAACAGATATGAGGAGCCGTCAACAAGAATAAAGGGACTGTCGGGATTGTATTGTGATTTTGAGTTGGAATCGGTCATTAAATCTGGAGCTCGTTTCTTGGTTTGATGTGATAAAATTCGGAATTCATTTTACCTAATTACGAGTCGTTACTCTATGTCTGTCTATACCGTTGTTGAAGAGCAACAATTAGTTGAGTTTTTACAAGATTATGATGTTGGTACCCTAGAATCCTTTGAGGGCATAAGTGCAGGAATTGAAAATACCAATTATTTTGTAAATACGGCTAATAACGGCCACAAGGAACAGTTTGTTTTAACGATTTTTGAGCATCATAGCTTCGATGAGTTACCCTATTTTTTGAATATTATGGCTTTTATGGCAGAACATAATATTCCAACTGCTCACCCGATGCCAACGCATTCAAATGGTTATCTTAAAGAGCTCTGTGGCAAACCCGCGGCATTGGTAGAGCGCTTGGTTGGCAGTACTGTGGATTATCCTTCGGTGGTGCAGTGTGGTGTTATGGGCGGTCAGCTTGCGCGCTTCCACATAGCAGGCCAGAGTTTTGAGGTGAAGCGCGAAAATGATCGAGGTATTGATTGGATTGCCGCTACCTATGCTCAGATTAAAAAGCACTTGTCTGATGAAGAGTGTGAGTTGATCGAATCAGAG
>DBOI01000089.1:0-4594 GCA_002299245.1 Hydrogenovibrio sp. UBA650 | reverse complement strand
GATTTATTCTGTGATAATGCGATGTTTAATGGCGACACCCTAACAGGGATTATTGACCTTTACTACGCCTGTAATGCACCATTGTTATACGATTTGGCGGTGATGGTAAATGATTGGTGTAGAGTCCATCACGACAATCCGGCTCAAATTGAATTTGATCAGCAGCGAATTGATGAGATGGTTTCAGCCTATCAGACCCAGAGATCTCTTACTGAAGAAGAACAAGAGGTCTGGCCAGCAGCACTTCGATTGGCGGCACTAAGATTCTTTGTTTCGCGCTTGAAAGATAAGCATATTCCTCGAGAAGGGGAGATGACCCAGATTAAAGATCCTGAGGTATTCAAAAGAGTTTTAACTCTGCACCGTAGTATTTAAGCCAGTTATTCAGGCTTTGCTCAAGAGATCAATTGAGTGCTTTCTCTGTAACCACTTCGGTTATCCAAAACTATAGGCAGTTTATTTGGACTTTCAAATGACTCGAACAGAGCCTCGTCAGCCTTTCTAAAAACCTTGCTGAAGTTGAATTTTTCAAAATTATTGTCCAGTGTGATTCCAATTGAGACATGAACTTTTTTGTTTTGACTGATGGTATTAGGAAAATTCTCTTTATCTACCAGGGCTTGAATCTCATTGATTAGAATTAAGGTTTTAGCAACGTCATAAGAGATTACCAGGCCTGCAAATTGACTGCCAGTGATCCTGTAAACCGAACCATTAACCGGCATCATCTGATTAGATATTATCTGACTGATTTTGTTGAGTAGAATATCGCCCTTTTCATAGCCATAGTAGTCAACATAGTTTTTGAACCAATCTATTTGAACGATAAAAAAAACAATATTTGAATTAAGCTTGGCAAGCTCTTTTAAAGGCAGTTTTTTTATCTGCTGGTTGAGGTAGTGGCGGCTGTATACGCCGGTAACAGAATCAATATTGGCAATTTTTTCTATTTTTTTATGTTTGGAAAGTTGGTCTTTATGTTGTTTCTCTAATCGCCGATAGCTCCGCATATTACTAATTGCCAGCATATAGGATAGATAGGTTAAAGTCAGATAGCCTAAACTAAAGCGAATAATCCCGGTTGTATTCCATTGCCCTTGCTGCCAAATATCCAGGCCACTGTACAACAAGGCAAAAACTGCAAAAAAAACTACTAAAGAAGCTCTTAAACCCCAGTGATGACCAATTATCATGATCATCAAAGATGGGTAGAGAATTGCCCACACCAGTCCAAAATCATCACTTTTGTTATGTGAAATAAAAGCGATCAAAACCAGGGTTGAAATCAGGAAAACAAGCGTTGCGCTATATTTAAGGCGGTTAGTCAAGTAATAGATAGCCGAAGATGATGATAGTGCTATGCTTAAACAAAGAGCAAGTATCGCGGTTTTTGTATCTTGGAGTGACAACTGATTATAGATTGCAAGAGCTGCAAAAATGACAGACCCAAAAGGGGCTAAAAAGATAAAAACTATATGCTGTCTATACTCTTCCGGTGTTTGTGGAATGGGTTGATCAGCGTTTATCATCGAGTCCAATGAGTCCAGGAGGGATAAAAAGCTGGGTTGAGTATAAAAGATATTATCTGATAGGGCTAGACAAAAAATGCAAATATTGTATATCTCAATCCTTTGATCAGATTAACGGTTGGGGTTGTTGATTTTTAATCGACAGTCTTGTGTCACAATTTCAAAAATTTCTTACAAACAAAACTACAATAATGTGCATGACTTTTTCACAGTTTATCCGTACAGGCCTGTGGAATTTTGCTTTAAATTACGCCCACAAAAGAGTAAATAATGACAAATTTTCTCGAAATACAAATTCAGCATGCTGCCAAACTTATTCGCCGAGGAGAATTGATTGCTTACCCTACGGAAGCGGTTTATGGCCTTGGTTGTGACCCATTCAATCAACAGGCAGTAGAGAAACTGTTTCACGTGAAACAGAGGCCGATTGATAAGGGTTTGATTTTGGTGGCGGCCTCAGTAGATCAGATCGAACACTTGGTCAAACTCAAGGGTTGTGATTGGCAGGATAGGGTAATGCAGACTTGGCCAGGTCCATATACTTGGATTTTACCAACAAAAAAAATACTCCCTGAATGGATTACTGGGGGGCGTGAGACTATAGCAATAAGAGTCTCTGCTCATCCTGTTGTGCAGAGTTTGTGTAATGCAAGCGGTGGTGTAATCGTTTCAACCAGTGCAAATTTAACGGGCCTGTCGCCTGCCAAAAGCTGTTTAGAAATCCAAGGCTATTTCAAAGACAGTGTTTACTGTATTGATGCACCGCTGGGAGAGCTGGAGCAACCAACCGAGATATGGGATGCCCAAGCCAATTATCAAGTTCGCTAGAAGCTTTAATGCCTAACTCTTGGTTTTGGTTGCGATATATAGGTGCTCAACCCTCTTTGAATATTTTTTCAGATCCTTAATACGGTTTTTGTGAGAGGGGTGAGTACTGAGAATCTCTGGGGGGTTCTTGCCTTTTGAACGCTTTTCCATCTTCTGCCATACAGAGACTGCTGCATAGGGATCAAATCCTGCACGAGCGGCAAGTTCAACCCCCATTCGGTCGGCTTCTACTTCGTGGGTACGGCTGTTTGGAAGTCTCAAGGTAACATTAACTGCAAGCGATGCGAGATCCATTGTTTGTGCTTTTGCTCCAGTCAATACTGCGATCGTCGACAGGCCTGCTTGGGTTAGGGTTTGTTCACTGGCTCTCTCACGACCGTGCTCACGTAACGCATGTGCCATTTCATGACCCATGATCGCTGCAATTTCAGCATCTGTCAGTTTGAGCTTATTGATAATTCCAGTATAAAAGGCAATTTTACCGCCAGGCATGCACCAGGCATTCAACTGGTCAGACTCCAGAACATTGACTTCCCAATCCCATCTGGGAGCATCACTGCGGAACACAACTGTGTGAGGAATAATTCTATTGGCTATGTATCGGACTCGTTTGACCAGTTTATTGTTGGTGTTGAGTTTTTTATTCTTTTTTGCCTCTTTAAGAACTTCTTGGTATGCAAGGCTTGCTCCCTTATTCATCTCTTTTGCAGAAACAATTAGCAACTGTTCACGTTTAATGCCGACAGTGCCTTTTTTGGTGCTGGTTGTGGTACATCCAACCATCGCCACCAGAACGATAGAGAGCAGGGTATATTTGTTAAAAATTTTCTTAAGCATGGCTTAGTTCCCAAAAACCTTTTTAAGTAAATTGGTGGTTTGTTTGACTGGATTTTCTCTTATTGCGGCTTCTTCTTTAGCGATATAGTGAAACATTCCATCAAGACCTTCATCAATGACGTGCTGTTGTAAGTCAGCTTTTACGTTTGGAACAAAAGGCAGGTCCTTATATTTCTTAATCGCTTTGTCATAAGCTTTAAGAGCGCCGACTTCATTTAAAGTATTATCAATGATTGGAGCCATTTGCTGTTTTAGTTGCGGAGAGGTTTTCTCTTTTAAGTATTGAGTGGCAGAGTCTTTTGGCCCTTTGTAGATTTTTTGAATATCTTCAAATGACATATCTTTAATGGCGTTAATGAACAGGGCTTTGGCTTGTGGCGTTGCCGCTTCCGCGGCGCGATTCAATTTGGTTTCCAGATCACTCATATAGTCACCCATTCCAAATTGATCCAGAGTTGACTGAACTTTTTTCAGGGATTTCGGCAGCGGGATATGTATTTGCGGGTCGGCGTTGAAGCCATCCTTGGCGCCCAATTGGTTGACGATTGTTTCAGTACCTTGTGAAAGTGCTTGTTTGAAGGCCTGTTGAATTTCATCCGTACCAAGCTCAGAGTTCAAGCCAGGGCGGTTATTCTGCCCATTATTATCCGAGCCTTGGATGCCTTTTAGTACATCTGCACCTTTCTCAAACCAGTTGGCATATGCAGAAGAAGTACTGCCGAAAGTGAGTATAGAAGCAGTTAACAGGTAAGATAATATTTTTGCAAGCACAGTGATTCCCAACCATTAGTTGTTTTTTACTTATTAGAATAACTGATTAATTGGTATTTTTTGTAAAAATCTATGTATCAACTGTGGAAGTTGGCTGACAATAATCTGACGATTACTTAGGTTTGTAAATGCTGTGGTTGCCCATGGTTCGAAACTCATACTCTAGAAGGCACTGTTGATTTGGCAGGTCCTTGGCATAAAGAATGACGCCTCTAGAGTCTTTATAACGTTTGTAATCATAACCTGGTAGATTAAACTGTAGATTCCAAATAGATTTATTTACCGCTTTCTCGCAAGGCTGCTGTTCGGTAATTTGCCCTTTTTTGTGTAAGAAGCATTTTTTAAGGGTTTGAATAAAAGAGTAGTCCGTTTTATAGGTTTTACCTGGTACCCCGGAAATTTGCACTAAGGATACCTCGGTACTTGGGCCATCAATTCCATTCGCGTGTTTGCCAAGAAAAAACTTCCATGAGCCTTCGGCTACAACATTTTTAGAAATGAATTCATCACAGTGAGTAATCCCCATTTTGTGAAACTGAGACAGCAGTTCTTGGGCTTTAGTTTGCGCAAGTGCACTGTTAAACGGGATAAACAACAACAAAATAGTTGTGATTTGAAATTGGTATAGA
>DBOI01000101.1:15643-27117 GCA_002299245.1 Hydrogenovibrio sp. UBA650 | reverse complement strand
GACCGCTTGCGGTCGGTCTAACAATTATTATTGGGCATTTTTGCCCTGATATACGGTATTACCAATAAAATTAGGCATTTTTGCCAGCTTATTAGGGTAAACCTGTCAATTTTGACAGGATATCCAGTATTAGAGGGAAAATCTGTCAAAAGTAATTATTATTACTGATGGATAATATACTAAATAAATCAGTCTTGCTAGTAGTGGTATTTTGGGATGGGTGTCAAATGTTAAGAATTTTCAAAAGGGATAATGACCTTTAATTCGCTAAAGGCCTGTTGAATTGCTGGCCTGTCATTTTCCAGGAAGAGTAGTTTTAGGTTTGGTCCGGCGTCCATGGTGAAATAGACTTCAATGCCTTGTTGACGAAGTTGCCAGATTTTGTGCATTGAGGCAACTGAATCGGGTTGCCAGTAGACTATGGGAGGCCAGGTGGCAATCATGGTTGCATGCATCGATAGAGCATTGTGCTCGGCAGTTTTACCAAGGGTAGCAAAATTTTTATCGGCAATCGCTTGGCTAATGGTTTTTACATCACGATTTGCCTGAGTTGGCCAGGCCTGATATAGGTCACAGGTATCTACCGTTTGCTGCATGCCTTGGGTTGAGCTGACCGGTTTCTGTTTAACATCAATTTCTAACAGGCCTATACAGAATTCCGGCCAAATGGTGTCAAGTGGCTCGGCCAAACTGTCCAGGCCATCGTCTTGGTTTCCCTGATGCCAAATTGCAAACCCCGGATAAACCGAACGACTTGCGCTACCACTGCCAAAACGTGCCAGCATTGATAGGTTGTCCAGCCCTAATTCCCAGCCAAATAGATCATCTAAAGCCAGTACTAGAGCGGCATAACCAGAAGCAGAGGAGGCGAGACCTGCTGCGGTGGGGACCGTGTTGTGAGTATCGACTTTGAAAACCGTCTCGGCGTCTTTTCTAAAGTGATTTAAGAACAGACTGACGCGCTTGACAAAGCTGTTATCGGTTTCTAGTAGTTTACCGTTTAGAGAGACTTGATCATTTTTGAAACTTGAATCAAGCAGGCTGATTTCTGTCTCAGTCCCCAGGCCCGGTAAACTGATTGAGACACTGCTATTGGTTGGCAGGTTTAGAACCTTATCTCGTTTGCCCCAGTATTTACTCAGGGCAATATTGACAGGTGCCTGACCTTGACCAATTTGTTTTTGGGGGTGTAAAGCCGCTTGGTTTTTAGATGCTGATAGCACCTGTTGAATAAAGCTGGCCTGTCTTTTTACAATGGTTGTTTGGTTTGTCATTTTGTTGTGTTTAACTATTCAAATCAGTCTGGATTGAGCGCCATTTTGAGAGATTTGAATACCGATTTGTTGATAGTTTTCTAATTTGTTTTGACTGCTGCTTGAACAGTTTTTGGTTTTGCCAATACCTAGCACACAGTCTCCAAGACCTGAGCCTGAGATTTTAGCGGCGTGAATATCTAGACAACCATTTAAAGCGTTAATTATGGATTCCAATGTATCATCGTTTACGCCGAGTTGAGTCATTAGTTTCTGGTAATTTTTGCACTGCTGATAAAACTCTTCCATATCATCTTTTAGCAAAAGTTGATAAGCGGTGCGTGTGGTTTTGGCCATGGAGCGGTATAGCATTTCCAGTTGTTTGGGTTTTTCTTGCCAATCGGTGGCAACTTTTTCAAGCACTTCAGCGGTTGGTGTTTTGTAACCGGAATAAATCAGAGTGAGCTCTAAATCTTGCTGCAAGCGATTGATTGTCGGTTTTGTATTGTCTTCTGATTTGGGCTGAAAGAAAATAATACCGCCTGCCAAACTGGCGGCGAGGTCGGTGCCTGAACCGCGTTTTTGGATTTCGAGAATAATGCTGTGGCCAACTTCAAACAGTTCAATAGTGTCTTTGTTGGTCTGACAGATTTGATTCAGGCCTGCAAGCATGGCTGCCAGAACCGCCGCAGAACTGCCAAGGCCGATAGTGGAAGAGAATTCACTCTCAATCGTAATATCCAGCCCAAACTTAAGCTGCTTTTGAAAGGCCTGTAAAGCGGCGACTGCAAAGTTAAGTTTTGGATGAAGGCTGATCTGCTGAATTTGAGTATGGTGTTCACCGAGTGCCGAATAAATATTCAAGGCGGTGTCATCACGCTGTTGCCAGTTGATGGTGACATATTGATCTACTGCACAGGCAAGAGCAGGGTGGCCGTAAACCACGCTGTGTTCACCTAGAATCATGGTATTGGCAGGCGCCTTACTTTGCCATTTTTGTAGTGAGTTCAGTGACATTGCCCACCCTTGTCATCAAACTCAATGGGATAATACTTAAAGCCGTACTCAGTACATATTTTATCTGGCGCCTGCTGACTTAAACAGAGAACAACCCCAGCATTGTCTCCTTCGACACTGCCTGCTCCACAGACTTTGCAGCTTGCATTGTATTGATCTTGCAGTTGCTGAATGAATTTCATGATTTTATTAGGTACAACACCGATTTTTTCCAATAAGGCTTGGTTCTGCTTAATCGCCGAGTTTAATTGAGACGGATCGCCGTTTTCAATTGCTTCAGATATCTTAGCAGAGACCTTTGAAAAGGCCTGCCAAATTGATTTGTCGTTGGCGTGATTCTGTTTGACTTGATTAACTGCATCACCGGTAGAGCTTTGAGGTTTACCGGTATCAATTAACCAGGCCTGTGTTTTTAGTTGGCTAACTGCTTCAATTGGCGTATCAAGTTGGTAACGCCTATTGCCACCGGCGAGAATCGTTGCCGGATCAAGTCCGCTGGATTTGCCGTGTTGCCGAGATTCGACTGTTTTTGCCAGCGCTAATACCTGTTCATAATCAGCTTGTAGCTTGTGCTGTTTATAGAGGTTGAGTAACAGGCTGATAATAACTGACGCTGAACTACCCAAACCTCTGCCAATTGGAATTTCCGAGTCAATTTCTATTTGCCAGTTTCCAGTTTTTAGCGGTTGTTGTCCGGCGAAATGATGCAGGCAGCAAATGACTAAATCTTCGGGTTTTGAGAGTACATCGGTTATTAGCTGTTTAGTCTCTAAATAGGCCTGATAATTCTGTTCTATTTCTAATGCCCTGTTGTTTAGTTCAGCTTCAGTCATAAAGACTTTGAGATCAAAGTTTTTGAGATGAATTGTAAAGCTAGATATGTCTGCGGTTTGAAAATCACACTCACAGTGGCTGCGAAAATTGATGGCGGTGCTCAGGGCAGGGCAGCCATAGATTACGGCGTGTTCGCCTGAGATAATGAGTTTTGCGGGGGCGGAACAGTGGGAGTGCATTTGCGCAGTCAATTCACTACTCCTTATTACACCATCCCTGCGGAGTGGCTACTCCATCTCATCGGTATTTTCGTAGATGCGTTTGTAGCCTTCGATCGCTGCCAGACGGAATGGGCCGGAGTTATGGTTGGCATAGACCGTATTTTCCTGCTCGTCATCAGTGTTGTGGTAGAAATCCAGGTACTGTTGGTAACTAAGTGCCTGGCGTTTGGCAATTTGGTGTTGGTGACTTTCTGCCATTAATACCGATTGATAGTTGGCTTGCATAATGCCGGTAAAAAACTCGGCAACACAGCCAGAACCATAACTGAAGAAGCTAACACGCTTGCCTTGCAGATCGTCTTTGACGTTATCTAGCAGCGATATAAAACTGATAAACAGAGAGGCACTGTAGCTGTTACCGACAATACGGTTATAGATTTGGCCCGGTAGGGTCTGGGTGTCAAACTTTGCTTTATCCAGTTTTGCACCGACCTTCTTCACCAGTGTTTTGTGAGCTTTTTCGGCCATTTTGGTGAACGGAATGTGATAACAGAAGTAGTCAATGCCATCAAAAGTTCGCCCGGTTTGCTCGGTAAAGTGGTCCCAGGTTTGTTTCAAACTGTTCAAATAAACTTTGGCTGAATACTTGCCATCTACTAACGCAGTTGTACGGTGATTAGGGCGCCAGAAGTCCATCACATCATCGGTGAAGTAACCTGATCCAGGTTCAATTTCAATGACTCTTGGGTTTTCTGTGATCAGCATCGCAACTGCACCGCAGCCTTGAGTGGCTTCACCGGAAGTGTCGACATCGTATTTGGCAATATCAGCAGCGATGACTAGAATTTTTTCTTTGGGGTTGGCCTTAACCATGGCGGTGGCCATTTGAATACCCGCAGCACCAGAATAACAGGCGTGCTTCAATTCAATAACACGACAGTGTTTTGATAGTTTTAACAGGCCGTGTAAAAAGACGCCCGCGGATTTTGATTGATCTACACCGGTTTCGGTGGCAAACATAACGGCACTGATTTGATTGCGGTCAATTTGTTCTAGAATTGGCGCAGTCGCTTTGGCAGCCAAGCTGACAACATCTTCATCCGGCGGGGCAATAGACATTTTTTCCTGTCCAATGCCAATGGTGTACTTGTCTAATTCCGTACCCTTTTCAGCAGCAAATGTGTCCAGCCCAAGATAAAAATCGGCCGTAGCAAAATGGATTAAATCAATACCTACTTTCATAAACTCAGTTTTGTTATTGTTTGTTATTGTTTGTTATCAACCAATAGAGATCGGTTATTTTTTAATGCATCGGCTTTGGCGATGCCTAGCAGGAACTGTGTAGCTTTGAACTCCTGCTGGAATTGTTTGATGTTTGTGACCACATCTTCAGCAGAGTTAAGTGCCGGACGCAACAGAGGCGCGGCAACCCCACACAAACAGCCGCCCATTATAACAGCTTTTGCCATATCAATGCCGTTTCTGATGCCGCCGCTTGCGATAAAGTTTGCATTTGATTGGTATTTATCAGCAACTTTAAGGCCTTCAACCGTGGTCAAGCCCCAGTCTTGAAAGGTGAAGCCGAGATTGTTTTCTGAGCGGTGGCCTTCAATTCTGCTCCATGAAGTCCCGCCGCGACCAGCGACATCAAACCATTTAATGCCAGCGCCGATGCCAAGTTCTATGTCCTGGGCTGAAAGTCCACAACCGACTTCTTTTAGAATGATGGGGACGTCTAGCTCATGGTTCAGCTTTTCGATTTTGTCAATCAGGCCTTTAAAGTTGGTGTCACCTTCGGGTTGAATCAATTCCTGTAAGGCGTTGAGATGTAAATAAAGCGCATCAGCTTCCAGGGTTTCAACGCAGCGTTTGGCTTCATCAATTCCAAACCCATAATTCAACTGAACGGCACCGATATTGGCAATTAACGGAACCGTTGGTGCATAGTCTCTTAACTTAAAACTCTTGGCGGCATTTTTATCGACAATCATCGCTCGCTGCGAACCAACGGCCATTGGAATTTGACAGGCCTCTGCTGCTACTGCCAGATTGCGGTTGATCTCACCAAGATTATTGGCGGCACCACCGGTCATTGAAGAGATCAGAAATGGAAACGATATTTTCTTGCTCAGAAAGTGAGTGCTGGTATCGACATCGGCATAATCTATTTCCGGCAGGGCGCGGTGAATTAATTTTACCTCATCAAAACAGTTTTGATTACGCTCGACTTCCGGATCGCCGAGAACCAGATCGATATGATCTTGTTTGCGTTGAGTTAGCTGTTTTGAATCGTTTTCAGACATGATGATTTCTCTATTTCGGCTTTAGCTGTCAGGACTTTTCAGCCGAGCGTTCGAGTTTGATATGTGCTTGCATTAACTCGCCGGGGTTGGTTTGAGCAGCGAGTAGAGAGAGTTCACCACAAAAAGCGGTTGCTCCGGCAATACAGGCTAGACGGCGGGAGTTTACACCGGGCTCTGCGTCTTTGTCAGCACAGCCAAGAAGTTCCAGGTTTTCTAAAACAAAATCCAAGCCTTTTCCATTACCCACAGAGCCGACAATTAAGTTTGGCAGAGTGGTAGAGAAGTAGAGATCACCATCTTCAGTGACTTCAACATGATTAATCGCTTGCGAGCCTTCGACAATATTGGCGGCGTCTTGGCCAGTTGCCAGATAAAAGCCCAGCAACATATTAGCAACATGAGCATTGGCGGTTCTCAAACCACCGGAAACAATGCTGCCAATCAGATCTTTCTTGATGTGCAGATCAACAATGGCTTGCGGTGTGGTTTTTAAGAAACGTTTACAGTACTTCTTAGGAATGGTTGCTTCACAGACTACATATTTGCCGCGGCCTAGAATACCGTTAACCGCTGAGACCTTTTTGTCGGTGCAGTAGTTTGCTGAGATAGAGACATATTCCAGATCTGAGTATTGATCCAGAATCCACGGGATAATTTTATCAGCGGCGTTGGTTGCCATATTGTGGCCCGAAGCATCGCCGGTTTTGAATTCCAGGCGCAGATAAATCAGGTTACCAACCACTTGAAAGTTGGTATCGATCAGTTCGGCAAAACGACTGGTTTGAGAAACAACCTGCTGTAAATCAGCGTGGCGTTGTTGAATTTGTTGTAGTCTTAGTGAGGCAACTGAAGCATTTGGCGCTTGCAACAGAATTGAGCGTGTCATGCGTTCGTCAATAACGGTAACTCTAATGCCTCCAGAGTGAGCGGCAACCCGAGCGCCGCGTGCAACCGATGGCCAAAGCGGGGTTTCGTAGGTGGCCATTGGCACCATGAGATCATCAACTTCGACATCCCCAACCAATTTAAAAGGCCCAACTGCTTGCATTGGGATTTGTGCAAATTCTCGCGTCACTAACTCTGTCTGTTTATCCATAGCCGATATTATATGAGGCTATTGGCTTGAAACTCAATTTTTTAACACTATATTATTCGCTGAATAATAACCAACTGAAGGAACTCAAATGACCTTAGCAACCGCTCGTCATATTCTGGTGGATACTGAACAGCAGTGTCTTGATTTAAAACAGCAGATCGCCGATGGTGCTGACTTTGCGGAACTGGCTGCGGCACACTCGACTTGCCCATCTGGACAAAGTGGCGGTGAACTCGGACAGTTTGGCCCAGGCATGATGGTGCCAGAATTCGATAAGGTTGTGTTCAGTGCGGATGTTGGTTCGGTAGAAGGGCCTGTTGAAACTGATTTTGGGTTTCACTTATTGGAAGTGACCAGCAGATCTTAAGTTTTACTTAGAATAAAAAAGGCCTCGAAAGAGGCCTTTTTTATTGGTTTTATAGCATGAACTAGAGCATGCTTTTTCGCTGCGCCAGATAACCGAGTATATAAAAGATTGAAACGACTACAAAAGGCAGCAATATAGAGTCAATTGATGCCAGCCAGTCACTTACAATCGGGCTGGCAAATCCGGTCAAAAAGCTGAATCCAAATCCGCAAAAGCCAATAAAAATTGAGATCTTTACGAATTTATTCAAACCTCCAATCTGGCGTTTAACTAGTTTCATGATAGCATCGCCATAGATCACTAATAGCGTCGCAACAATTGAGAGCACGATCTCATTTGAGTAGTCTTTCATCCAGGATGCAATTTCTAAAATGGCATCGTTTAACAGGCCTGTTAAATCCATTATTCGAAATGATTAATTTGGCTGAAAGGTGTATTTTTGACCACCAAGTGCGGCTTCATACATTAAGCCAGCTTTAGCAGCACTAAATACCGCCATGCCTTTGTAATATTGGCCCTCGGCTTTAATATCTTTGTTACCCAGGTTGGCGCTGACAGATGTGCCTTTGGTAGAGGCCTCTGCGTTGGCACCTGCGTTAATGAAAATCGCTGATGCCTGAGCACCAAATTCAAAGTTGCCGCTGGTAAATTCGTCGTAAGCGCGTTGATCCTGGAAGAATATAATTTGGCTAAAAGCCTGACCACCGAGCTGGAAACCAATAGTAGCCTGGTGCATTTCAACCATTCCTGAAAAGCGGCCTCTCTCGTAAACACGCCCTTTACCATAGGCTCCACCTACAACTAGGCCGACTTTTCCTATGGTTGGAAAAACGGCATAGCCATAGGCATTATCAAAGAAAGCCGCAGACTTTGGTGCGCGCTGAAATAGATTCATAGTTTCATCAAAATCTTTGTCAGTGATATCGTCTTGCGTCATTTGAGCATCATTGTTGGCGAGGTCTTCATCAAGCGCAAAGACATTTTGACTAGCAAAAGCTGCTAAAGTGATTGCGGCAGTGACCAGGATTGGTTTTTTCAGATTAATCATGGAAATTCCTTGTTAAGTTGTCTGCGTTTATGAATCATTTTAATCATATTTTGCAAAACTATCTGCAGGAAAAGTGAAAACATTCTTTAGATTAGATTGGGTATATGTAAAATGAATCCTAATTCGAACTAGACAAGTTGGAGAAAATCATGGAAACAGGAACAATTGTTTTTTTAGCTATTGTGGTTTTGTTGATCATCTATTTGATTAGCATCTACAACCAGCTGGTTGCCTTAAAAAACCGCTATGAAAATGCTTTTGCGCAGATTGATGTTCAGCTCAAACGCCGCTATGACCTGATTCCAAATTTAATTGAGGTTGCCAAAAAGGCAATGGCTCATGAGAGAGAGACGCTTGAAGCCGTAGTCTCGGCGCGTAATGAAGCGGCAGCTCTGCTTAAGGCGGCTTCTGCTGACCCTGGGAATGCCGGTGCTATTCAACAACTCTCTCAGGCAGAAAGTGTTTTAGGTGGCGCCATGTCGCGTTTTAATATGGTGATGGAAGCTTATCCTGACCTGAAAACAAATCAGAATATGATGCAACTCACCGAAGAATTGACCTCAACCGAGAACAAAGTGGCGTTTGCTCGTCAGGCATTCAATGATTCAGTGATGGCCTATAACACCTATCGTCAGAGTATGCCGCAGACGCTATTTGCCGCAAGTTTTGGTCATCCTCTGGATGCAGAAATGCTTGAGTTTGAAGATCGTGAAGCAATTCAACAGGCCCCCAAAGTTGAATTCTAGTAAGCTGTAATTAGCAGGCCTGTCTTATGGACTTTTTTTCCGCCCAGGACAATGCCCGGAAAAAGACCAAATACCTGATTTTGATCTATGTTCTGGTGCTGGTGTTGTTGACCTTTGTTACAACACTGATTTTGCTATTGTTAATACCGGTTACGTTTGGAAAACCGCTTCCAGAGCCATTCTGGCTTGCATTGTTTTCAACTCAATACCTGCCGACTCTGCTCGGGGTCGGGGCCTTTATAATGGGCGGGGCGCTTTTTAGTTCTTATCTTAAGAGTCGTCATCTCTCCAAGGGTGGCAGCGTGGTTGCCGCTTCACTTGGTGGCGTAAAAATTTCACCTAATACAACAGATCTAAATGAACGCAAAGTGCTCAATGTGGTTGAGGAAATGGCGATTGCTTCTGGTATGCCTGTTCCCGATGTCTATCTGTTGAAAAATGAATCAACTATCAATGCTTTTGCAGCAGGTCAGACCCCAATGGACGCGGTAATTGGCGTGACCAAAGGCTGTGTAAATAAGCTGACACGTACTCAGCTTCAAGGTGTTATCGGTCACGAATTCAGTCATATTCTCAATGGCGATATGCGTCTTAACCTGCGAATTATTATGCTGTTGCACGGCATTGAATTTATTGGTGTGCTTGGACGAATTCTGACCTCTTCACAAAGACATAGTCGCTACTCATCTTCGCGTTCACGCAATAAGAGTGGCGGCGGGATTATATTAGCGGGTATTGCCCTGCGAATTATTGGCTGGATTGGGGTTCTGTTTGGCAACTTGATTCAAGCTGCGGTAAGTCGTCAAAGAGAGTTTTTGGCGGACGCCTCATCAGTGCAATTTACTCGTGATCCATCGGCAATATCTGGCGCTTTAAAGGTGATTGGCGGCGTTTCCGAATCTTCGAAAATTCGTCATACCGATGTTAAAGAAGCGGCCCATATGTTTTTTGGACAGGCCTTTAATACCCGGCTCTCATTTTTGTTTGCGACTCATCCGCCAATCGATCTGCGAATTAAATCCATTGAGCCGGGCTGGGACGGACAATTTCTTAAACCGTTACCAGCCGTTGAAATCAGTGAAGCTGAGCCTGTGCCAGAAGAGTCCAGTGTCGCCTCTTCACCAATCGCTGGTTTACCTGAGCCATTGGTCACACTTCTGGCAGCCGGAGTCATACTTGAACAGCTTTCCGAGAAGCAGCAACAGCGTCTTGCTAATTTAGTGGAAGAGGCTGCAGATTCACTCGAGGCGATGGCCATTGTGGTTGCTATTTTAATTGATGGAAATCAAACACTTGAAGAGATTAACTGGCAGCAAGCTTTTAAAGATATTGAGATCAAGGGTTTGCAGGAATTGGTCGAAAAACAACTAAATCAGCTCAATGAAGTCGAGCTTGAAAATGAGTTACCCTTAATTGAATTGAGCATGCCGGCTCTAAAACAGATGTCTCTTCAACAATATGCCGAATACAAAAAATTATTGCAGGCGGTTATGTTACTGGATAACCAAAAAACTATATTTGAAGAGAGTATTTTCCAACTGGTTACCCGGTACCTGGATGTTCATTTTGGATTGAAGTCAGCAACCAAGGTGAAATTTATCAAAGCCAGTCAAGTTGAAATGGAAATACAGCTGGTTCTATCCATGCTGGTTCACTTTGGACATGATTCGAACAGTATTGCAAAGTCAACTATGCAAAATGCATTCAAGCGAGCGGTAAACCATATTGGATTACCTAATTTGGAGATGATCGATATTGAGGATTCACATCATGAGTTGTTTAATGGCGCTTCTGAAAAACTGGTTTACTGCTCACTTCCACTTAAACAGAAAATTTCACAGGCCTTAACGATCTGCATAGAGCATGATGGTGAAATTAAACCGATTGAAAAAGAGTTGGCACTGGCCATTGCAGCAACAATGGATGCGCCAATCCCAAGGATGACATGATTATCAGCATATTTAGAAAACAACTCCTCTGGCTTAGCCTGTGTTTAGCAGCGTTGCCGAATTTGGCATACAGCCATACCATGGCAGCCGCAGTCGCCATGCCCGATAAGCATAGCGCGATGGTGGCTGAAGATATTCTCAAGCGGGGCGGCAATGCGGTTGATGCAGCGGTTGCTGCTGGCTTCGTATTAGCTGTTACCTACCCTGAAGCTGGTAATTTGGGCGGGGGAGGTTTTATGACTCTGTATGCGCCGACCTTGCAAACTTATGAAGCCAATACCCTTGCGGTACATTTTTTAGATTACCGAGAAAAAGCGCCTCTGGCGGCAACTCGTGATATGTATCTAGATGCGGAAAAAAATGTCATTCCTTACCGCTCATTGGTGGGTTATCAGGCCTCTGGGGTTCCCGGTACGGTTAAAGGCTTGTGGATGGCGCATCAGCGTTTTGGTAGCTTGCCTTGGAAAGAGCTATTAAAACCGGCTATCAGTTATGCAGAAAAAGGCTTTGAAGTTTCTCCGCAACTGGAGCGCCGCTCAAATTGGTTTGGCGGTTGGATTGCCGATAAATCTCCAGTTGAATTGAATTTCAAAAACTATTTTGCAGGCCTGAAAACCGGAGATACTCTTAAACAGCCTGAACTGGCGAAAACCCTGCAACGCATCGCTGATTCTGGTGCCGATGAGTTTTATAAAGGTAA
>DBOI01000101.1:14992-15245 GCA_002299245.1 Hydrogenovibrio sp. UBA650 | reverse complement strand
GAGGCCTGATTACTCTGGAAGATCTACAGAGTTACCAAGCGAAATGGCGCAACCCTGTGGTTGGTGATTGGCAGGGGCGCAAAGTGGTTTCAGCGCCACCACCGAGCTCGGGCGGTGTGGCGATTGTTCAGTTATTAAAAATGAAACAGCTGCTTGCCGAAGATTATGCAAAAGCACTTGCTAAAGCCAAACAGGAAGATATTCCAGAGCTGGTAGTTAAGGCACACTTCTATGCTGAGATGGAAAAACGAGT
>DBOI01000101.1:12567-14593 GCA_002299245.1 Hydrogenovibrio sp. UBA650 | reverse complement strand
TAATCGCTGATGACTACCTCAAGCAACGAATTGCAGAGGTTAAGCTGGATGAGATTTCAGAATCCGAAAAAGTTAAACACGGCAAAATTGAGAGCCCGGAAACCACACACTTTTCAATAGTGGATGGCTACGGTAACGCGGTTTCAAATACCTATACCTTGAATATGCCTTTTGGTAGTGGCGTGGTGGTAGAAGGTGCAGGTTTCTTAATGAATGACGAGATGGATGATTTCAGTACTAAGCCGGGAGTGGCAAACGTATTTGGTGTTGTTGGTGGCAAGGCTAATGAAGTAGCACCGGAAAAACGTATGCTCTCCTCAATGTCGCCCACCATTGTATTAAAAGGTGATCAGGTAGAAATGGTAGTGGGTACTCCTGGTGGTTCTACTATTATTACCTCGGTATTCCAAACCATCGTTAATGTCGCTGAAGAAAATATGACCGCTCAACAAGCGGTGGATGCCGTTAGAGTGCACCATCAACTACTGCCAAAAGATCAGATTGCATACAGCCCTGAACTGCCTGAAGTGGTTAAAGATGAATTACAGGCGATGGGTTATAACCTGAGACAGAATAACTATATGGGCGATGTTCAACTTATTGTGCGTGATAATAAACACTGGCAAGCCGCTTCTGATTCACGCGGTGAGGGTGTGTCTAAAGTTATTCAGGTTACACATCATAAATAGTAGGAATTAACAAAGATGTCAAAAAAAGTATATTGTTTAGCGCAGTTCAAACCAAAATCGGGAAAAGAAGCAGAATTATTCAAAGTACTGCAAAGTCTTGAACCAAACACCCTGCGCGAAGATGGCTGTTTGCAATATACCGTTACCCGTCAAATTCAAAGCCCATTCGCCGAGGGGCAGAGTTTTCCAATTGTCTTCAATGAAATCTGGGCCGATATGCCAGCCTTTGAAGCCCACTGCCAGAGACAAGAGATTGCTAACTTTTTTCAAACCTACTGTTTAGCTGATAATGGCCTGGCAGAAGACTGGAATGTATGTGTCTATTCCGATGAACCGGAAAACTATGATGTGCCAGTATTAAATAACATCACTTAACCAATCAGTATCGTTATTCTCAAAACGATACCAATAAGTAATACAATTCAGAGTAGGTTTTTGTACGTAATAAAGAGGCTTGCACGGCCTACTTTTGTTTACAATACCTAATAACGGAGCAAAATGGACTCATAATAAATAATCTATTTTAATTAGACTCTTCATTGGCTGGAGAGGTGAGCTTGTCCACGAACTCTTTGGTTTTATTCCAACCAGACTGGGCTGTATCTGAGATTTTATTTCCAGTTTCTTTGGTGACAGATTTAGTTTTGTCCCAACCTGATTTAGCACCATCTGATATGGTTTCACCTGTTTCTTTTATCGAATCCGTTACTGATTCAGTGGTATCGGATACATTCTCGGAAACGTCTTCGGCAACCGATTTGGTCTTATCCCAAGCAGAGCCGGTTGTCTCTGTTACAGCGTCTACCGTATCTGTTGTACCTTCTTTAGCTTGCTCCCAGGTTTCAGAGCTTTTTTCTTTAATCTTTTCCCAATAGGATTGCTCTGCATTGGCTGTCAAAGGCAGTAATAGGGATAGAATCAGAATATTCAGTTTAATCATTAATAGACTCCATTTAGAGTTGCTGAGTAAATTTACAGGCCTCAATTTTTCAATAAAGGGGACGCCTTTAATCTTTTCCAAATTATTCAGGTTCTCTAGCTTGCCATTTAAAAATATCCAATAGCAATATTTGGTTGGATTCAATTTTGTATATGATTGTGAATCCTTTATGGATTAGATCTCGATAATTCGGATTTTCGTGGTAGTGAGAAGTTCTGCATATTTCGGGCTGTTTTTTTATAACTTCGAGCTTCTTTTGTAGCTCTCTTTCAAAAGCTAAAGCATTCTGTGGCTGATCAAGGGCAATGTATCTCAATATTTTTTTGAGTTGATCGATGTAGAACTGAGTTGTAACAATTTTCATTGAATGCTATCTAGTCTACTATCTAACCAGGCC
>DBOI01000101.1:0-12239 GCA_002299245.1 Hydrogenovibrio sp. UBA650 | reverse complement strand
AGTTCCCGGGCAAAGAAATCATCCATTTCTTGTTCATATTCTTGATCACTGAGTTGGTAGCTCGCTTCTGACTCTTGAATTCTATTTTTAACCTGAGATTTATCTGTGACGGTAAAATCGGATTCAAGTTGCTTCTTTTCGTCTTCAAGTTGTTTCTGTTGGTTTAAATACTCAAGCAATCCCGTCCGGGCAATATCGGATTTAGTTTGGTTGTTGACCTCTGCAAAGTGGTTGAGTAAGCCTTCAATTTTTTCATCTAGACGAATAGTTAAGGTTGCCATATTATGCTCATTTTTAAACCTGGTATTACAATGTAATACAAAATGCGAATTTCTTCAAGAAATACTGTTTCTTATTTACAAATCATGAAGTTATGTTTTTTGTATTAAGATTGTTAAGTTGGTGTTTTAGCTAATGGTGTCAGCGCTATTTTTAACTTTTAAAGCGGAATTTTGGCAAAGTCATATCGAACTTAAGTGCGACCATACGCCAGATAAAGATAAAGGCTCCGGTAGTGATTACCGCGATGCTGATCTCTACATCGAGATATAAAAGTGCAATAAAGAACAGTGAACCAATCCATGAAATAGTTGCATAGAGCTGGCTTTGGAATACTACAGGGGTTTCGTTACAGAGAATATCTCGCAGTACACCGCCCATAATTCCGGTCATAACGCCCATAAAACTGGCGACTAGCCAAGGTGCGCCGAGCATAAGCGATGACAGTGTTCCGGCAATACTAAATGTTGCCAGACCTGCGGCATCAGGGATTAAGAATGACTTGGGTGGAATCACCACTTTTCTCGCGAGTACAAAGATCGCAATTGAACTCAGCAGGGAGGCGATAAAAAAAGCCTGGTCGCTGATCCAGAAGGCTTCCTGGTCTTGCAACATATCGCGGAATGAGCCACCACCGAGTCCGGTGGTAATCCCAATCATAATTACACCAAACAGGTCGTACTTACGGAAGCCTGCCTTTAGCACCCCTGAGGCGGAAGAAACGATTACCGCGATTAGAGTCAGCCAGTAGAGGTTGTTTAGTAATTCGGGAGTTGGGTTTAAATTCATCTTATCTCGCACGTACTGAGAAGGTGTCAGTCGCTTTTAATTTAATAACATCAGGGTTCGGCGTTTGATGCTCAATTAACCAGCCAAGTTCATCCTGAAGTTTGGAGTCATCTATCACTTTCTGCCAGACTCGTTCGCCGACATTCCAACGATAGCCGCGAGAGCGCAGCGCATCTTTAATATCAAAAGGGGCACCGGTCGCTTTCACCATGGATTTACTCAAACGCACAGCTTTAAGCAAGAAACTAAATACTGTAACCTGCTCCGCGGTTACCTTGCATGAGAGCAGTTTTGATAGGGCCTGTACATCATCCAATGCACGGTGTGCGCCATAGAAAAATTGACCCACTTTCCAGCACAGCATTTCCTGGCTTCTTGAGCCGACATCGGCAACTTCCATCCAGCTAATTTGAGAGGCAGAACAACCCCAGATTTTATTCACAAACGCTTGGTTGTATCTTTCTACTACTGGGCGGTCAAATCCGGCATTGTGCGCCACACATAAGGAAACATCTGCCATATCCTGCTCGACTTCCTGCCAGGGAATGGCATGTCCGGCAACATCTTCAGCTGTGATTCCAGTCACCTTGGTAATCTCTGCACTGATTTCACCATCGGGTTCATTGAGGAAGTTTTTTGAGGCCAGTACTTGGTAAAAGTTTCCCTGCGAATCAAACTCAATAATCTGATAACCGAGCTCGATAATTTCACACTTATCTGTATCCAGGCCTGTAGTTTCTGTATCGATGACACAAACTTTGTGAGTGCCTCCTGGAGAAGGTGCATTAAATTCAGTTTGCGGCTGCAGTTTTGCTAAAACCTGGTAGTCACCGGATTGGTTGAGTAGTTCAGCACACTGATCAAGATTATTTGGCGCAGTCATGTGATTGTTCTTTTAGAGTTGTGAAGGAGAGATTTTATTACTTTAAGCTTCGATTTAACAGGCCTTGAGTGAAACGTTTCAGCTTGAATGTATGGGTGGCAAACAGTGCCTGAGCGAATAAATATAGATAGGGCCACCAGGCCTGTTCAATTTCTAGCATGCAATCAATTTCAATTCGTTTGCCTAAACGTGCTTTATGAACCACGGTTAACTTTGTTGATGATTGACGTTGCAGAATAGCAGTTAGATTTTTGCTCATTACTCTGGGTACGTAACCCAATAAGTAACCATGCATTTGATCCGGTTCTGTTTGTTGATTTTGATTGGCAATCCAGATTTGTATGGCATATCGATCATAGCTATTTTCAGGTTCAGCCTTAAACGCCAGTTCTAAGCCTGGGTGAACTAAACCCTGATCTAAAGCAAGTTCAGCTGCGTAATGGAAGGTGCCTTTAATCGGGAATTTGATCAACCTACGCAAAGCTAAACTCCATCGCTTCGGGTTGAATTAGATCAAGTTGCTTGTCTGCCAATGTATATTGCCTTTCGATGTTTTCAATCGGGCAGGTAAATTCCAACTGGTATGCGGTAAGTTGTAAATCAGGCATCCCCTTTAGTTGTTGGTCTTTTGAACTATCGCCGTAGAGTCGTTCGCCAACTATAGGAAAACCGATTGAGGAAAGGTGGCGCCTTATCTGGTGCTTGCGACCGGTCTCAATCTTTACTTCAACTAAAGAAACTTGTTGTTCAGAGAAGTGTTTAATTAAGCTTATATGGCTTTTTGCAGGCCTGTCATCAATCTTGGTGGTTACTGTTTTGGACTCTTCTGGAAACTGTCCCCACACCATCGCTTTATAGGCTTTCTTAACCTGTTTGCTTTCAAACAGGCCTGTTAATTTCTGCGCCATTGACTTGCTGTGAGCCAATAGCATAAGACCGCAGGTTGCTCTGTCGAGACGGTGCACTATCCAACACTGTCTGACTTGATTGTCCGGTTGGAAATTCATTTCTACCCAGCGGTAAAGCGCGGTGTGGTCGGCCCATTTAGAGCCCTGCGAGAGCATGCCTCTGGGTTTAAGCCAAACTGAATACTGCTGTTGATCATCAATTAAAGTCGGTGCGGAGATCTCTTGATTTAACAGGCCTGGGTTGTAATAGAAATCCAGAGTTTGCTCAGTTCCAATTACCTTTTTTAAACGTCTGAATCGTTGTGGTTTCTGTTTATCTGACAGCTTCAACCAAACGGCACCATAGCTGGCAAATTGCTTGAGTTTTTGCTTAGGAATTTGTGTTGTTTTATAGAGCAATTCAAGCGCACTGCTTTGACCGTCGCCTTCAACAGAAAAGTGATTTTTTTCAGTGATTTGAGTGTTTGATTTCATACTGGGTAAAGAGCGATGTCATCTCACGTTTATGCAAAAATTAAATATATTTGGTTTAATCTGACTTTTACTTTGTTGCAAAGCACCTATAATGGCTTGTTAGGCAGATTTGTTTTAATAGTTCAATGTTGGTCAATTTTGAATTTAGATTTGCAAATATAACAGAATGAGGCCTGACAGGTGCAAAGGTCTCCACTTTAACGCAGGATTTTCGGACGGCTAAAGGAATCTTCATGCAAGCACAACTTTTTCTAAATAAGCAACCAGTACTTAACTCTCAACAGAAACTTTCCGGCTATCACTTGTCGTTGGAAGTTGCTAACGAGGTCGACCCGACAACTATCGAGTGGGATGGGGTAATGGATGCCTTCTGTAAAAGAGTTGCCGAGCATGATGGTATGAATGCTCTGATTAATGGTCAGCCGGTTTTTTATCGAGCGCCTGTCGATGTGGTTAAGCTCGATTGGTTGCCAAAAATGGATAATCTATCGCTAATGACTGTTGAGGTTGATAAGACTGTAATTGGCAATAAAGAGGCGCTTACAGCTCTTAAAGAGATCATTGCTTCAGGTGCAAAAGTTGCCGTGGTTGGCTATGAAAACAGCGAAGAGTTCAAAAAGCTTTTGACTATTGCAAAGGTGGTCAAAATAGATGCTAAAGATTTTGATGCGGACAAGGCAAAAACGATTGTTGCTGCATTGAGAATTCAGCAGGTTAGTACGGTTATCACCGGCATTGAAACTGAAGAACAGTTTGAAGCTTATGTAACAGCAGGCGCGGATAACTATCAGGGTTATTTCTTTACCAACCCTGTGATTTCTGGAGAAAAAGAACTTTCTGGTAACCGGCTTGCCATGTTGAAGCTATTGGCAGAGGTCAATGATCCCGATATTGAATTTGACAAAATTGTGCAAACTGTAGGTTCTGACGTTGGCCTGACGCACAAGTTGTTAAGTGCTATCAACCACCCGAGCAATAATATTCCGCAGGTTGTAGAAACCCTGAAAGATGCGGTCAATTATATGGGGCTAAAACGCTTGAAGTTCTGGGTAAATATGATGATGCTCTCTGAGATTACCGATGTACCAAAGGAGTTGTTAACCACCGCTCTGGTAAGAGCAAAGTTTATGGAAGATATGGCGGAGAAACAGGGTAAAGCTACCGAGAAAGACCGTTACTTTATGACTGGTATGTTCTCGACTTTAAATGCTTTTTTAAAGGCCTCTATGTTTGATATAGTCGACCAACTACCACTTTCTAAAGAGGTTAAAGAGGCTCTGGTTGATCACTCTGGCGACATGGGTAAATCACTATTTGTAATTGGCTCTCTGGAAAGAGGTGATACAAGTATGATGGGGGGAATGGATATTATGCAAGTTTCTTCTGCTTATATGAGTGCCAACAGCTGGGCGAATAAGACCCTTAAAGGGCTTGAAGCAGCCTAAATGTTTGGTCTGTTGAAATCAAAAAAAACTAAGCCAAAACCCAAAACCTATCAACTTGGCGACTTTGAGTTGCCAGTTGTCACCAACTCTCGACGCAAATCCATAGCGCTTAAACACAAGGCTGGCAAAGTCTATTTTGAGGTTCCGCAACGAGCTTCAACTAAGTTAATTCAATCCGTTATTGAAAAACACCAGGCCTTCTTTCTACGCCAGGCAGAGAAACTGCATTTAGCTATAGAACAAGCATTTACAGGCAGGCATGGTGAGTGTTTTCAACTGTTTGGTGAACAGTATCAGATTCAGTGGCTAATGGTTTCTGATTCAACTAGTAGCTTCGAATTATGCCAACAGAATAGAGTGTTTAAAGTTTTGTTTTCTGATGGTTTGGATGAACAGCAGAAGTTGGCAAAAAGTCAGCAAGTAATTGTAAATTTCTTCAAACAAACGGCTGTTGATTATTTACAGCAAAAACTGGATTTCTATGCTGACGAGATGGAGCTGAACTATCAGTCTCTAACAGTAAAAGCCTATAAGTCTCGCTGGGGAAGTTGTTACTCCGATGGTCGAATTCAGTTTAACTGGCGTTTAATGCAGGCGCCTGAATGGGTCATAGACTATGTCGTGGTTCACGAACTCGCCCATTTGGTTCACCACAATCACTCTAAACCGTTCTGGCAGTTAGTTGAAAAATACTACCCTCTGACCAAAGCGGCCAAGCGTGAACTTAAAATCCACGGCCCAGATTGGATTCAACTATTACAAAATTAATGTCCTATAACAACGCTGTTGTTTTAAGATAAGGGCATCTCATTAATCTTCTATTTGGTTGTCAATGCAAACCACCCATATTACCGTTAATAGCCGTCTTAGCAGTCACCTAAAACAGCAGGCCGTTTTACAGGCCTCTAGCAAAGTTGTGCAAACGCCCGAAGTGATGACTTTGAGTCAATGGTGGCAGGCCTGGCAGCAGAAGATGATGCTAACCGCTAAGTTACCGTCTCAGCCTTTACCTAAAAAAATACTCAATAGTTTTGAAGCTCAGTGGTTGTTTGAACGCTGTTTACAAAAGCAATTAAAAGAACAGCTTAAGGACAAAGCTGAATTAGAGTCAGATAAATTAGAGCTTTTGAATGTTGCTGCTACTGCAAGGTTGCTTTATCAGGCCTGGAATACTAATTGTGAATGGTTGGGAGCTAATCATGAGCAACAGTTAAAAGACTACTCCGGTTCCGCTGAAGTTGACCTCTACCTAAAAGTGGTTAAGCGTTATTTAACTGAACTGCAAAATCGAAAGTGTCAGGATCAGGCTCTGTTCAGTCACACGCAATTAAATTGGCTACATCAAGTTGGTGGAATTGGAACACAACGAGAGTTCTATTTGCACGGTTTTGATGAGCTATCACCCAATGTCCAGACCTGGAGAAAAACTGTAGAAGCTTTAGGTGCTAGAGTCAGTAGCGACACTGTAGAAGGTGGTGATAATGAATTCTCATTGAATCACCAGCCCCTGATCTGCTACCCTGCGCAAGACCCCTATGATGAAACCCAGCAAGTAGCAATTTGGGCCATTAATCAGCTCAAAAAATTACAGCAACATAAGCCAATTCACGCGATTAAGATTGCCATTGTTGCCCCAGATCTTGCTGAGTATCGGCAAACTCTGTCTCTCTGTTTGGATGAGCAGTTATATCAACAGGGGTTGAGCAAACAGCCTATACAGAACAACCTTTCTGACAAGGCTTTATACAATATCTCTCTTGGAGAATCTTTAGCCAGTGTACCGCTGGTTGCAAGTGCTTTGCAGAGTTTACAGCTGTTTTTACAGCCAGAAAAAACAATCAATTATCAAAGCTGGAGCCAATGGTTAATCTCCCCCTATAGCGCTGGTAATATGACTCAACGTCAACAAGCCGATGCTGAATTTAGAAAGCTGCAATGGGCGCAACTTAAATGGCCAAAATTGCTTGAAACCAAGGCGGCGAATTATCTGCCTGAAAAACTGGTAAAACAGGTTGAAGCTTGGCTAAAAATGATAGCCAAGCAAGACGCATTCTTATCGTTATCGGACTTTTCGGAATCGGTATCAACTCTGCTGAAAACCCTTCATTGGCCGGGCAACCGAACCTTGAGTTCAGTTGAGTTTCAACAGAAGACCGCGTTTGAGAATACACTACAGCAGTTTTCTTCTCTTACCGATATAGGCGGTAAACAGACGGTTTCAGCTTGGTTGCAACTATTCAATCGCTATCTTGCAGAAACGGTTCATCAACCACAAACCCCAGGCCATCAACCAATCCAAATTATGGGGATGCTCGAAGCCGGCGGGCAGTCGTTTGATGCCCTGTGGATTCTAGGTTTGACCAATGAATCCTGGCCTCGTCCAGCCAGCCCCAATCCATTTATTCCGGCGCAGCTGCAACGCCAGCATGCAATGCCAAGAAGTGATGCCAGCCGTGAGTTACTCTATGCACAACAGATTAGTCAGCGTCTGGTCGATTCTGCTGATCAGGTTTTTTGGAGTTATCCAAAACAGGTTGGTGAGGCAACCTATTTGCCTACTTCGATTTTAACAGGCCTGGAAAAGCCATCAGTGCAAGCTTGGCAGACTCAAATCTATCAATCTCTATCACAAAACCTATTTCAACAAGCCTCTGATAAGCCCAGATTAAACTGGGAGTTGGATGCGATTGGCACCGAATTGCCGCAAGGGGCAAAAGCCCCGGGAGGAACTGGGATTTTACTGGCTCAAAGCAAGTGCCCGTTAATGGCCTATATCGACTATCGACTCGGTGCTAAATACGGTATGCAGCAAGTAGAGGACAGCTTGCAAAACACCAATCAAGGTTCTTTGGTTCACACAGTATTAGAGTGGTTCTGGCAAGAGACTAAAACCCAAACCGCACTTTTGGCAATGACAGTTGAACAAAGAGTTGAGTGCCTTAAAACTCAAATTGAGCGCGCCTTTGAAACACTGCAAACCGGTTTATCCGAGGGGATTCAGTCAGTTGAAAAACATCGTATTCTTGACCTCTGTTTGCAGTGGCTGGATATGGAAAGTCAACGTCAGGCTTTCAGTATCTATGAGACCGAACAGGAGCACCAACTGGTTCTGTCAGGCATTGAATTTAAAATCATTATTGATCGGGTTGATCTGGTTGATGGTGAGGCGGTCATCCTTGACTATAAGACCGGCAAGGCTTCCATTAACGCTCTGTTAAGTACACCATTACAAGCACCACAATTGGCGGTTTATCTACTCGCTGTGGAGCAGTCGGTGGCAGGTATCGGTTATGGTCTATTGCACTCGGATGATGGTGTCAGAATCAGTGCGATTTCTGAACAGAAAGGGACGATTTCGGCAGCCAGAAGTATTCAGGTGTTTAGCCGACTGGCTGAAAAACAGGGCGGTGATTTTTATCAGGTAAGTTGGAACGACTTTTTAGACCACTTAAAACAGCAGGTTATTGAACTGGCTGATCAGGTTCGTCAAGGCAGAGCTGAGATGAGTTTTGCAAGTTGGAAAGATATTGAATATGCCAACGGTTACCTGGCCTTGAGAGTGCCAGAAGTCAGCAGTCAGATAGCAGCAGAGATCATATCGCATCAAAGTCAAGGAACTGCCGAATGAGTAGCGATATGAATCAAGGCTTTGAACAGCCCGATCTATTCAGTGATGCTGCTCCAAGCGCAGATTCTGCTGACTGGTTAAATGAGTTTTACGGTGTCACTGCTGATCTGGATTTGGTGGATGGTTTAGCTCGTTATCAAGGGATCGATCCTCGTTACTCTTATATTGTCCAGGCGCCAGCCGGTTCCGGTAAAACTTCACTGTTAACCCAACGTTATCTGGCGCTGTTAGCCCAGGTTGATTCGCCTGAACAGATTGTCGCCATGACCTTTACCAAAAAAGCGGCGGCAGAGATGCGAGAGCGTGTGGTTGAGGCCTTGCAAAAAGCAGCTAAACCACTTGGAAATGACGCTTTATTAGTTGAGATCAATAGTTGGAATTTGGCACAGAAAGCCTTGCAGCAAGACAAGTTGAATGGTTGGAATTTAATGCAGAATCCGAATCGATTGCGCATTAAAACCATCGACGGTATTAACAGTTTTCTGGTTGCCCAGATGCCGTTGCTTTCTAAAATAGGAGGCCAGCCACAGGTTATTGATGATGCTAGTGAGGCTTATCTGCAAGCGGTGCGACAAACTCTGAAAATGCCTGAGTTGGAAGAACCGGTTGGGCGACTGTTACGCTTGGTAAATGGGCGCTTCAACCGTGCCGAAAATCTGTTGATAAGTATGCTGGCAAAACGTGATCAATGGATGCGGACGCTGATTCAATTTCAAGGCGATGAGGCCAGAGCGTTTTTACAGGCTGCTATTAAAGAGATTGTTTGTAAAGAGTTTGAACAGAATCGGCAGGCCTTGTTTTACCTGTCTGATATTTTTTCACAGGCCTGTCAATTGGCCGATTTTGCGCAACATAATGATCAGCCTCAATTAGCTATTATTGCCGGTTTTTGGCCATTTAATAGCGACATTTCTTCTCTACAGCAGTGGCGAGTTTTGGCGGATTGGTTGCTGACAAAACAGAATGAAATCCGTAAACCCAAAGGGGTGACGAAATCTATCGGTTTCCCGGCTGGTAAAGGTGAAAACAAAGACAATAAAGATCGTTTTATTGAGCTGTTAGAGACTTTGCAAAATGCCGCCAATAGTGATGCCAATATTCTGGATTGCCTAGTCGCTTTAAAAGCTTTACCAGACGCCGATTACAGCGATCAGCAATGGCAAGACCTGCAGGGATTGATTCAACTTCTGACTTACTCGGTTGCCAATCTTAAAACCGTTTTCCAAAGTCAGGCGCAAGCTGATTATATTGAGATTGCTCAGGCAGCAAGCATGGCGTTGGGTAATGAGTTGGAGCCGACAGATCTGGCGCAAAAACTCGACTATCAAATCCAACACTTACTGGTGGATGAGTTTCAGGATACCAGTAGCGAACAGTATCGTTTGCTTACCAAGTTAATTGCCGGCTGGCAGCCAGATGATGGTCGCAGTCTGTTTTTGGTGGGTGATCCGATGCAATCAATCTATCGCTTTCGTGAAGCCGAAGTCGGTAATTTCCTTAAAGCTTGGCAAGGCAAGTTGGGAGAAGTTGAACTAAAGCCGCTTAATCTGCAAGTAAATTTCCGCTCAAATGCGGGCGTGGTCAACTGGGTAAACCAAGCATTCAGTCAGGTCCTACCGCAAGAGGATGAAATTGAAAAAGGTGCGGTTTCCTATACTAAGGCAACAGCTTTCTCAACCGATGATCAGGTCGCGGTTAAATGTCATTGGGCATTGAATAGAAATGCGGAATCTGAAGCCCAGCAAGTGGCTGAACTGATTCAGCAGCGCTTGCGTGAAATTGATTGCGAAACAGATGACAACAAAAAGACTGTTGCAGTGCTCGGTCGCAGTCGCTCACATTTGGCAGGCATTGCTCTGAACCTAAAACAGCAGGGCATAAGCTTTAGAGCGGTTGAACTTGAGAATCTGGCAGAGCGCCAAGAAGTACAAGATTTACTTGCGCTGAGTCGCGCCTTATTACACCTTGCAGATAGAGAGGCCTGGATAGCGCTATTGCGTTCTCCTCTGGTTGGTTTAAATCTGCCTGACTTAACCGAATTAATTGCCGAAAGGCCTTATCAAACAGTTTGGTCATCGATTGAGCCTTTTCTGGATAGAGAAACCAAGGCCTGTCGATTTGAAGATAACCCTAAATTTACCAGTGATGCGATCGCTCGCTTAAATCGTAGTATTCCTATTTTACAGAAAGCCCTGCAACGATTTGGCGGCGTGCCTTTGGCAAGTTTACTGCGTGAGACCTGGCTCAATTTAGACGGGCCGCTGACGGTTGAAAATGAGCTGGCACTGGAAAATGTAGAGGTTTATTTGCATAGTTTGGCGGAACTGGAATCTTCTGCCAATGGTTTGGGTTCACTAAATCAGCAACTGTTGCAGAAACAGATGGATAAACTTTATGCACGTCCTGATAGTTCAAAGCAAAGCCAACAGATTGAACTGATGACTATGCATAAATCTAAAGGCCTGGAGTTTGATACCGTGATTTTGCCAGGCCTTGGTCGCCGACCTAGAGTCGATGATTCAGAGCTGGTTTCCTGGTTCCAGTTCATGAGCGATAGTGGAGAAGAGCAGTTAGTTATTGCACCTTTAGACCAGAAAGGTAGAGAGGAATCTCGACTCAGACAGTTATTGAAAGGTTTTGAAAACCAGAAGCAGAATTTTGAACTGGGGCGTTTGCTCTATGTGGCGGCAACCCGTGCTAAATCAAAATTACACCTGTTTGCCGATATTAAATTCAAGCCTAAGGAAGATGAATTAGAACTTGGAAGCTACCAATTAAATCCGGAAAAAGGCAGTTTGTTAGAAAGCCTTTGGCCTGTTGCTAAAGCCGAGTTTCTAGAATTGACTAAGGCTTACCAGATAGAAGAGGTTTCGGCAGAAGAGCTGGAAGTTTGCTGGCCAAGAATCAGCAGGCTGCCACTACAAAGAAATGGCTTTGCTGAATTGAGCTTTAATCCAGCATTTGATATTGATCCTCTCTCTGAATCAACGTCTGAAGACCCCGTTAAGTTATCGGCTAAGACTAGCTCTGAGTCGGAAAACTCAATTGAGTTCGATAATAATGCTTTGTTGAGTACCGAGGTGGGTACTCTGGTTCACGCTATTTTTGAACAGATGGTTGAAGAGGGCATCGAGAATTGGAACCAAGCCATACTTGAGAGCCGTCTGCCAATTTATCAGCAGTGGCTAGAACAAGCAGGCCTGTCAAAATCGCAGTTGGATCTGGCAATCAAACGTGTTGGGCGTTCTATTGTAAATGCTTTACAAAATGACAGGGTTCGATGGGCGCTGGCCAATAATCAGCAACAATCGGAATGTGAACTTGCGCTGACCTCTGAAGAGGATGGCGTTATTGCCAATCACATTGTTGATCGAACCTTTATTGATGATCAGGGCGTACGCTGGATTATTGACTATAAAACCAGTGTTTATGATGATAAGGATATTGACGGTTTTATTGCACAGCAAATCGAAAATTACAGGCCTCAGCTTGAGAGATATGGCCGACTGTTTGCGCAGATAGAAGATCTGCCACAAAAATGGGTGCTCTATTTTAGTTATCTCGATAAATGGGTTGAGCTCTAAACAGCCCAAATAAGTCCGGTTAAAGTATTTTTTGAAGTATTATGCCCAGGCGATTAAATCGCCTTAACATCTCAAGTTCTAAGGCTGATTCGCAATCATTTCTAGGAGCCTGTCGGACTTACCACGTGTAACAGGTTAAAATAAGCGTACAACGAAAAACCAGCCGAATGGAAGCAAAATGGCCATTCAATTTATCCCGATAGATCGAGATACCCCCTATATTTTCCCGCCCTGCGTGCAGGATTACCT
>DBOI01000047.1 GCA_002299245.1 Hydrogenovibrio sp. UBA650 | reverse complement strand
TACCCTCTATTTTATCCAATCGTTGTCTGAAAGTGCTCATTGACACCTGTAAACCCCGCACTTTCACCTTGCTCTTGTATATAAGAGGGTAATCTGAGCTGCTACAGGCCCCGCTTGAGTCGTTACACTAAAATACAAATGAGCTTCGGAGCATCAATTCGTTCGCAGGTAACTGCTCAGCTAAAATACTAGGGTGAAAATAATGATAAGTTACGTCAAAAAAGTATTTAATTATTTTCTGATCGGTGTTCTGGCCGTCATACCGATTGTTTTTGTCCTGCAGATTTTTATTGTCGTCAAGAACATGATTTCGAATCTGTTCTTTATGGTGTACGGCTATGTTGATAGCTATACAAATACGTTCGCTGTTTTTCTGGTCAGCTTTTCCTTGCTGGCATCCATTGGGTATTCTCTGGCCAAATACAGAAGCTCGTTGGTAATAGGAACTTTTGAAAAGGTCGTTAACAAAATTCCGATTGTTAGCACTGTTTACAGAGTCACGAAAAAAGTTGTCAAGATGTTCTCAAGTCATGAACAAGATACTGATCGTGAAGTTGTCTTTGTTGAATATCCCAAGGATGGGCTTTGGGTGCCGGGATATGTCACCAACAAACAAGGTGAAATGTATGTTGTGTATATTCCAACCTCACCGAACCCAACTTCTGGATTTACCATCAGTGTTTCCATTAAAACATACTATAGCCAAGAAACGTAAACAGTATGCCTTATTACAGAGGCGGTATGCGGCTATCTTGCTCTGTTCCCAGCTTTTTGATCGCTCCTAAAAATGAGATGCAGGATAAGCACATGAAAAAATAGAAAAATACTTAAAATAAAGCTTGCAATTACAAAATTTTTTTCCAAAATTTCCGTTTTATAACCCTTATAATCGGAAACTCCTATGCACGAATCACAAACACTGAATGACTTTATCCTTGATCACTGCAACAAGAGCATGAACAATGCTCTGGAGGCAGAGCGGTATCCTTTGTGGAAACGGGCATGCCCCGAACTGAACGATATTGACTTTATTCGTCTTGGGATATTACGGTGCATTAGTCCAGTCGATAGCGGTCGCCATTTTTTACAGACAGCGGAAGAAATTCATGACCAACAATGCCCTCTTTCAACTTATTTTAAATCACTCAAATCACCTAGGCGGGTGAGTATGCTCGAAGCCGTTGAGCAGCAAAGCTACGACTTATACAGTGAAACCTTATCATCGCACGGTATCGATTATCTAAAGTCATTCCCTGAACTAAATGACTATACCGTATTAGCGGCTGATGGACATTTTATTGACCATGCCTGTCACACAGAAAAAGGCAGCAATGGAAAAGTCTACGCCGCAGGATTTATCTACAGCTTAAACCTCAGGAATGGTTTGCTCAGACCTTTTTCGCTGATTACGAATGGAACCCAGCGGCATCAGGAAATCCCCGTGCTGCGCGACCAACTCAATCTAGACAACAAAACAAAAAACAGCAGCCAAAAGTGCCTCTACGTCTATGATAAAGCGGTCACTGATTATGCTTTCTGGAATCACCAGATAAAACACGGGAATTTGATGATTTCAGTGTTAAAGGAGAATTCAGTGGCCACTTTTGTTGAATCCATTCCCTTCGATACCAGCCATGAACTTAACTCAGGGGTTGAAAGTTACAGCATTTATGAAAACAACGGTATCCGGTTTAGCATCGTCAATTATCGCGATCCCGAAACAAGAAAACTTCACCGCTTTGTCTCCACCTTACCTGGAGCAATCAACCCTGGAACGATTGCCATGCTGTATTACAAGCGCTGGACGATTGAGAAAGCATTCAATAATAGTAAAAGTAATTTGAAAGAAACAAAAGCATGGTCTTCAGATAATCATTCACTCAAGAACCAGATGCGCCTGACAGCCATGAGTTACAACTTATTACGTCTGGTTGAAGAGATTTCTAAAAGACACGATCCAGAATTGATTCACCCCGCTGATAAAAAGTACACCGAAGCGCTTGAAATAAGACAGCAAGCAGCCAAAAAAAGAGACCGATTTGTGAATCCATTATTTTTTAATGAAAGAATTGCACGTATAAACTCGTATACCATCCGTGCCGTTCAAAACGCGATAATGACGGGAAAGTCGCTGAGTAACTTTCTCAATGCGCTTGTTGCCAAATTAGTGCCAAGGGGAGAATCGATAGGGCTACACTGATGATCTGTCCACCAATATCAAAAATTATCATTGAGCCCAGAGCGATAGTAACTAGACCAATCACTGTTTGTAAGCCATTGTGTAACGAGGTTAGGCCTTTGGCTGAATGTCTCAACGGTATGGATATGATGACTGAAAGTGCGGCCATGCCAATGATTGAGCCGATACCAAACATTAAGATGTATAACATTCCGGTCATTACTGAATCGACCGATTGCAGTGTCAGTATAATCAGCGCGGCTGAGCCTGCCATGCCATGCATGAGCCCGACATAAAGCGCTTTTAATGGAAAGCCGGTGTTATGTTGGTGTTGATGTGCCGCCCGATTGTGCTGTTTTTTATCAACATGTTTGTGGGCATGGAAGTGTATTTGATTATCATGTTGATGACTGTGAAAATGTATTTTTTCGCGTACTAATTTCCTGATGACATCGGTGCCAAGTACAACAAGCATAACACCAACAACGAATTCCAGACCCATGGCCAGGTTCTCGGGGATGATGCTTTCACTCAGGATAATAATCGAGCTGAATAGAAACAGAGTCAATGTGTGACCCAGACCCCAAACGACACCTTGCTTGATTGCGCTTTGTACGGACGTGGTTTTGCTGGCCAGTGATGCGACCGCTGCCAAGTGATCCGCTTCCAGCGCATGGCGCATGCCAATTAAAAACCCTAGCGATAATAAACTGAACACTAAGCGATGGCCTGGCTTTCGCTGTTCTGATGAACTTGCTGCCGCAACCAATCATACCATTCATCCATGCCTTCTCCAGTGGTTGCTGAGAGCTGAAATATTTTCATATCAGGGTTTACTGTTCGTGCATAGTTAATGCAGTCATCAACGTTGAAGTTTAAGTAGGGTAGTAAATCAATTTTATTCAAAATCATTACTTCAGCCGCACGGAACATATGTGGGTATTTGATGGGTTTATCTTCGCCTTCGGTGACCGATAGTATGGCAACTTTGCATTTTTCGCCTAAATCAAACAGTGCAGGGCAAACCAGGTTGCCGACAT
>DBOI01000059.1 GCA_002299245.1 Hydrogenovibrio sp. UBA650 | reverse complement strand
GAAGCTGGGACTAAACAACTATAGCTTTTCAAGTAAAACTGAAAACATCAGTGTATTTAAATTCATAACCCTCAACATTGGCATATACAGGCCTTACCTTAAAATCATTGTCGTTCATTTCTTGGCTAATCGAGTCAATGTCATAATGCTGAAAGCAGTTATAGACCTTATCCATCTAACTCGTTTACTCCATCGGATCATACCGGTTATTAACAGGATGATTAACAGTACCGAAGCAGCGTCATTTACCCAGACCCACCAATCGGCAAAAAAAGTGCCATCATGTAAGGTTAGCATCAGCGAATAAAAGCTACTGTCAGAAAAAACTGGGACGGCTTTGTCTTGATTGTTTAAGGGTTTTCGGGAGTGACCTAAAAAGAAAACTGGCTGGTTTTCAGTATTTAGGTATGCATCTCTGAACATATGCGGTGCTTTTAAAGGCATCCATGATTGTTGGGCTTTGCTTTGGCTTTTGATGTGATCTGAACTGTCGTTCTGGTTAGAGACTTTCAATAAACGGTTTGGGCTGCCCATGCCACTGACATAGAGAGATTCTCCTAAACGTTTCATGCGATAGGCGAAGCCATCTGAGACCTTACGCCAGTGTTGTAGATCGTCACTTTCATAGACGCCATAACGGTTGCCAATTCGAAATATTGACGATTGTTGACCTTGTGATGATGGTGCTTGTATATCAACTGACCAAATATCTGAGCGCAGGGTGCTGTATATAGGCGGCAGTGTCGATTGTTGCCATTGAATCTGTTTAAGCGGTTTACTTAGAGTGCGAGAGTGATCCAGTACAATGCCGGTTAAGGCTAATAGAATCAAAATCGGTGCGAATACCAGCATAATGGTATGGCTGTGCCAGCTCATAACTCGTTTAACCCATATTAAGGGCGGGTGAGGTTTCGATGCGGATTTTTGTTGTTTGGCTTGTCTTAATTGCCACCAAATCCATAATCCAGAAAATATCGAAAACAGCATCAACCAAGTGGCAATGTCATTGATCCAGAGTGACCAGCCATCGTCTAATAAGCCGCGACCGTAGTGCATGTCTCGTACAAAGCGGGCGAGATTAATGCCTTCGGCCAGTTCGGTGTTGGGCAGGTTAACATGGGCGCGCTGTAATATCTGACCGTTGTGGTCAAGCCACACCAGTTCTGATTTATTGACAGACGCTAAGAGTTGTCCTTCACTTAAAGCCAAGGCATTAACCCATTCACCTGCTAGGGCTAAGTGCTGCCAGGATAGACCGGCATCAACTGATTGCACTATGCCATCTTGTGTCGCCGCTAACAGTTTTAGATGATTACCAAGCTTAAGCCACTGCAAAGCATAGATTTGTAAGCGAGAAGTGAGTTGATAAGTTTGACCGCCATCTTGCGAAACATAAGCACCACGCATACCGCCCACAATTAGCCAATTGGGTTTACGGGGATGTAACGTCTTGCTTTGGAAGAGCTTGCGATCAGCTTTCACTACCGAGTTAGGCAGAAGCTGGTTAGATAGGGTCCATTGATATTGAAATGACCATTGGTCGTGATTTAAAAAGTAGCCGGTTATCCCGAGTATAAATAAAAAAAGCGCGGCTAATAACCCCGCCTTTTTATGCCAGAGTCGAATCTGTTTCATCCTAAAACATAGCCTCTTAATCGATTGTGATTAAAAGCTTGCTTCCGCACCAATAAAGATTTGGCGTGGCGCTCCGGGACTGTACTTTTCTTTGCCGTAGCTGTAGCGAGCATTTTCGGCGTAGCGTTCATCGGTCAGGTTATCGACCTTGGCAAAAGCGCGCCAAGTAGGGTTAATTTGATAATCTGCTTTGAGGTTGTACAGGGTATAGCCTGCATACTTTTCAGTGTGAGAATTATCCATCCAGTACTCGCTGTTATAGACGCCTTCTGCCATGACAGCAAGGCCTTTGACCGCTTTTGGACGATAGTAGACACGTAGATTGGCAATATGATTGGGGGCATTGGCCATTTCATCATTACCGTAGGTGTCATCGTTTTCAAACTGGTGTCGAGTAAAGCTGTAGGCCAATTTGGTTGACCATTCTGAGGTAATGGTTTGACCATAGGTTAGCTCTAGGCCTTTATGAGAGGTGGTCCCACCATTTTTGTAATATTCAATATTGTTGCTGTCTCTGTAGCGGGTAATGGTGTCATTGATATCCATGTAGAACAGTGCCACTTCAAGGTTGGTAGCTTTTGTGCCCAGTTTGTAACCGACTTCATAGGTATTTGAGGTTTCAGGGTCAAGGCTGAAGTCGCCATTTTTGGTTTTTAAATTATATAGACGGGTGGCACTCGGTACACGAAATGCATTTGCGTAGCGGGTATAGACCATCGAAGAATCATCAATTTGATAGGATAAGGCTAATTTAGGACTTAGGTGATCGTATTTGTCGTTGCGATCTTTTGGGCGCAAGTAGCCAGAACTGGAGTATTCACCATCTGTGGTTTGGTTTTTGTAGTCGTATTTGTTGCTGTCATAACGTAACCCTCCTGATAAGGTCATGGCATCGGTCATGTTCCAGTCTGTATGCACGTAAGGTGCAATGGCGAAATAGTCAACTTCGTAATCGTAAATTGTGCCTTCTGGAACCGGATTACCAAACCTGCTTGGGGTGTAATCAAATTCCTGAGTATATTTTAGTGTGCCTTTGGTAAACTCGGTGTCCAATCCATAAATAAAACGCCCCCAGCTTGGGTTGAGTTGCCCCTTATGCATTAAACCAAAGGTATTTTGTTGGCTGTCATTAAGGGGCAGATTGTTTTCCCAGGTTGCCGTGTATTGATTGCGTGTCTTGCGAACATAAGCGATGCTGTTCAAGTCGATACCATCAAAGCTGTAGTTGTTCCATTCGGCACTCAGGCGTGTCATGTCAAACTGGCGGTTTGCATCTATAACATCGAGTTTGTCCTCAATGTCACCTACACTGTCGTGATCATTTTCCAACTCATCTAAACTTAATAAGCTTCCCGCTTGCTCGGCTTTGGAGTGGTTATTCACCAATGCAATTTTGAAATCATTTTCATCTCCAGAGTAGGTGTACTGGCCGTTGATCTCATGGCGATCTAACTGGGTGTGGTCACGCCAGCCATCACTTTTGGTCAGATTGCCTTCTAGGCGGTAACCGTGCACACCAATTGTATCGCTGACCGATACTCCACCTTGCTTAAAGCCGTCGCTGCCACCGTACAGTCGAATTTTACGTTCCAGATCTTTTGAGGGCTTGGCCGATTGGATATTGATTGTTGCCGCTACCGAGTCGGAACCGTATAAAGCGCTACCAGCACCTTTCATCACTTCAACTGAATCGGCAGTTTGAAAGTTTGTATACGCCAGAGCGTTATGGTTGAAGAAACCTGATGATTGCACCGGAATGTTATCTTGCAGAAATAAAAAATAAGGTAGGGTAGAGGTTGGCGTTCGAATCGCCGTCATATGTCCTATGACTGAGCTGGTTTGGTTTATTTTGACTCCCGCCATCGAATTTAGCGCATCTTTTTGAAATACCACTTGGTCAAGCTTTAGCTCCTCGCCTGAAGTCTTATCAATCGCAACGGCTTGTTCTAAAACGTCTTCTTCAGAACGTGTTGCGGTGACAGTAAGTTTTTTGAGGTTGTGCGCTACAGTGTCAGGTGTTTTCTCCTGAGCAAAAGTTTGATTGGACATCAAACTCATGGCAATCGCTAAAGGTAAGGGGGAAAGTTTCCGTTGTGGCATAGCATATTCCTTTTCTGAATCGGTGCCTTCATGGCACGTCTGTTTTTAATAAAAACTCAGATTATAGAAATGCTTTTGCCGTAAAAGATGACGGCAGAGTTGCGAGATTCTGACTCCGTGAAGACACTCTTACAAAAGCATGAAGCCGCTCAAGTTTTTCTTAAACTTTTTTCAATTTTTAACGCTTAAGCCATCAAAAAATCCTTAATATTTATAGGGTTAGAGCTTGTTTTGTTTTATAGTTTGCTTAATTAAATTCAATTTTAATTTGCACTCTTCGATTTAGAAATCGGTGTAAAAACTCTTTTTAGATTGGTTTTTAAGTGATAATAAGCGTCTTATTTTTATTTAGGAATTCTTATGAAGACTCTTCCAAAAGGTATGACTTCTCATCAGCAGACCCCTGAGTTTAATCAAGAGTCAATACCTAAAGGCCTGTTAAAAAATCACAGCACTGCTAAAGACGTTTGGGGTTTAATTCGAATTATAGAGGGGTCACTTCTGTATAGAATTATTGAACCATCGGTGGAAGAGGTTATTCTAACGGTAGATAACCATGGGGTCGTGGAACCTGAAATGCTGCATCAAGTCGAAATTATCGGGCCTGTTAGATTCAGAGTAGAGTTTTACCGAGATTGATACTTTGATAAAGCTAGCTATTTTTGACAGGCCACATAGATAGTAAATTTATTCATCAGATTTATTAAAGCTGGACACGACGAGATCGACCCAGAGTAATAATTTAACTGCAATAGCCTGATTGGTGTTTGTGGTCAGTTTAAATTTTGCTTTGTAGGGTTGGATAAAAAATTCCCTCTTTAGGAGAGTAGGGCTAAAGAGGGTAAGACGTGTTTATTAACTAAATTTAAAAACAGGTAAATCTTTGCGGAATTGATTTACCTGTCGGTGTTAACTCAGTAAATGACTTGGAGCTTTTGTCATTAGTTGAGTTTAACCAAACTAACATCCCTGTTGGTCTGGCCTTAGCTAAGCAGATTTATTCCACTTGGCTAATCTGGTTCTCCGAAGCCTCATCCTGAAGCTTCAAAGGAAATTTGTTTAGGTGTGAATATAAAAAATCTAAAAAAAGAAGGCGTGGGTCTGTGGCATTTTCTGCTCTAATACCCGACTCCTTCATTAAGTATAAATCCTACTACGTCAAAATATAATCGTAGTTCGGATTCCCTCCCAACGTTTTATTTGGTTTGCAGAAACCTTTCGGTTTCTGCAAGATCTCAACGAGTGCTTACTAAACAAGGTTGTTATTCAACACAGAGAAAATTTTAGTAATTTGATAGATAAATGGTAATGAGGTTGTGCCCTAAAATCACTAGGGGTTTTCCCTAGGTTTTGTTTAAAACCCTTCGTTTTACTGCGGGATTTGGCTTGCAAAGGAATTAAAATCAACAGGCCTGTTATTTCTGGTTTAAAGCCCTTATGCAGCTTGATTGGCTTCTGAGTAACAAGATCGTCAGTTTCTTGTAAATCATTGGCAAACTTCATTAGCTCAAGTTAATGAAGCTTTTCTGTATAATTCATAGCCGTTATTGATTAAAGACTTTGAGAAAAAATGAAAACAACTGATTCGAACAATGTACCAACCCACAAGCCTCGTCCGATGATTGATCTATTGGTGAGTATTGTTATCCCTTCAGTGATTTTAATGAAACTGAGTGGTGATGATGATCTTGGGGCAGCAAATGCACTGATTTTTGCACTTGCGTTTCCAATAGGTTGGGGGCTTTTTGAGCTGATCAAATACCGAAAAGTAAACTTTATTGCAATTTTAGGTTTAGTGAGCGTTTTGTTAACCGGTGGCATCGGTTTGTTAGAGCTGGATGTTAAGTGGCTAGCAATCAAAGAAGCGGCGATTCCGGCAATAATTGGTTTAGCCGTTCTGATTTCAACCTTTACACCTTACCCATTAATTAGAACTTTGCTGTACAACCCAATGGTGTTGAATGTAGAGAAAATCGAAAACAAACTTAAAGAGGGCAACCATGAGGCCGAATTTGACAGGCGTCTTATGAATGCAACCTATTTTTTAAGTGGTACTTTTGGATTTTCTGCGGTGATGAATTATCTGCTGGCAAAGTGGGTGGTAACAAGCCCGGCGGGAAGTGCTGCTTTTAACGAAGAGCTTGGACAGATGACCTTGTTGAGTTATCCGGTAATTGCAATTCCTTCGACTCTGATGATGATGGCGATTCTATACTATTTGTGGAAAACCATTCATGGTATGACAGGATTAGCACTAGAAGAAATTATGGTTTCTGCTCAACAAAAATAATTTGTAATCAAGGCCGATTTGATTAAATCAAACCCGCGTCTATTTATTAATGCGGGTTTGAGTCGTTTAGATATTGATTTAATATTGATACGGCCTGTCATTTTTTCTATCTCCTGCAAGCCTCTCTATTTAGAATCATGGCTGTTATGAAGCTTCAATAAATGCGCGTTCAATTACATAGTGGCCTTGTGAATTGTGCCTTGCTTTGGTAAAGCCCCAGCCATCTAGAATATCCATTATGTCTTTGAGCATGTCGTTATTTCCACAGAGCATAAAGCGGTCATTTTCGATATCCAGATCAGGCATTCCCAAATCTTTGACCAATTTACCAGTGGTTAGCAGTTTGGTAATGCGGCCTTGATGGGCAACCCCATCGCGAATATATTCCTCGCGGGTAACGGTTGGATAATAGATTAGTTTTTCTTTGACAATCTCTCCGAAATACTCGTTTTCTGGCAGTTCTTTCTCTATGAACTCCTGATAAGCCAATTCTGATTGCCAGCGAGTGCCGTGAACCAGAATCACTTTTTCATACTGGTCGTAGATAAATGGATCCTGAATCACACTCAAAAATGGAGCGAGACCGGTTCCCGTCGCAAGCAGATAAAGGTTTTTTCCAGGTAGTAGATGGCCGGGAACCAAGGTTCCTGTAGCCTTAGTCGCCATAACAACTTTTTCGCCTACTTTAATATGCTGCAGTCGGGAGGTTAAGGCGCCATCTGGTACCTTTATGCTATAGAACTCGAGCTCTTCACCATAGTTGGCACTGACAACACTATATGCTCGCAGCAGAGGTTTGCCATCAATTTCTAAACCAATCATCACGAATTGACCGGTTTCAAATGTGAAAGAGGGATCGCGAGTGGTTGTGAAACTAAACAATTTGTCGTTCCAATGACGCACTGAAGTTACGGTTGGATATAGCAGATCACGCATAAAAAATAGCCACATAATAATCAAAGAGCCTTGATTGTGACATATTTTAACTGTTGATAATAGTTATTGTTTATAGCTGGTATTGACCTTTTAGTTAACTAATCGTAGAGTTTGAGGCTCTGTCTATTTCTTAGTGCGTGGTTATTATTGTGAAAATACTGGTTCCGATAAAACGAGTCATTGACTACAACGTCACGGTCAGAGTCAAAGCCGATCATTCTGACGTTGACCTGAGTAATACCAAAATGGCAATCAATCCATTGTGTGAGGTTGCTGTCGAAGAGGCGGTTCGTCTCAAAGAAAAAGGCATTGCATCTGAAGTCGTGGTTGTATCAATTGGTGACAACAGCTGTCATGAACAGTTGAGAGAAATGCTCGCCTTGGGCGCTGACCGCGCGATTCATATTGATCACGATAAACTCCTAGACTCTCTCCAGATTGCTAAATTACTGCAAAAGCTGGTTGAGCAAGAACAACCTGGTTTGGTTCTTTTGGGACGTCAGTCTATTGATTCTGATAACAGTCAGACCGGACAAATGCTTTCAGCACTCTGCGATTTGCCGCAAGCTGCCTATGTATCAAAAATTGAAGTTGATAGTGGCAAAGTCTTGGCTACCCAAACCATTGATGGCGGAACACAACAGGTATTGCTTGATTTACCCGCGGTCATCAGTGTCGAATTGACTATGAATGAGCCGAGATTTGCTTCTCTGCCAAATATAATGAAGGCAAGAAAAACCGAAATAGAAATTCAACAGGCCTTAGATTTTGGCGTCGATTTAAATTCAAATCTGGAAATTATTGAGGTCAGCCCACCAGAGCAACGACCACAAGTAGCGATGGTTAAAGATGTTGCTGAACTTTTGGACAAACTAAATCAAGCAGGGGTAATTGAATGACTGTTTTAGTCTACGCGGAACACGACAACCACGAGCTAAAAGCTGCCAGTTTCAAGCTGATCAGCGCAGCATTACAAGTAGCAAAACACAATTCTGACACCGTCGTTGTGATGGTTGCTGGTTTTGAATGCACCATGGTAGCGCAACAGGTTACAACCATCGCAGGGGTTGACAAGGTACTGTTGGCCGATAAACCACAATATAAAAATCAACTGCCTGAAATCATCTCTAAGTTAGTGTTTGAGCATGCAGAAAATTACTCTCATATCATGGCAGCAGCGACCAGTATTGGCAAAAACTTTATGCCCAGAGTTGCTGCGCTTTTAGATGTGGCGCAGATTTCGGAAATTACCGCTGTTGAGTCTGCAGATACCTTTATACGTCCAACTTATGCTGGTAATGCGATTGTCAAACTTAAGAGCAAAGATGTCATCAAAATAATGACGGTGCGCGCCGCTTCATTTGAGAGTGCTGAAATTAGCGCAGATAAGCAGGCCGTAATTGAAGTAATTGATAGCGACGTCAGTTATGAGCGAACCGAATTTGTGGCGGCTGAGTTAAATAAATCGAAACGCCCCGATCTAGCAACCGCTGATATTATTGTCTCCGTTGGTAAAGGCCTGCCCAAAGATGGTATGCCTCTTGTAGAAAAGATAGCGGATCGGCTCGGCGCTGCAATCGGTGCATCTCGTTGTGCAATTGATGAAGGCTACGTTTCCAGCGATTTTCGAGTCGGCCTGACCGGGGCAACCGTTGCCCCTCAGCTATATATTGCCTTGGGTATTTCCGGCGCGATTAACCATGTTTCCGGCATTAAAGATTCTAAAATCATCGCTGCGATTAATATAGACAAGGAAGCCGCTATTTTTGAGGTAGCGGACTATGGAATCGTTGCGGATTTAAATAGCGTGCTACCTGAACTGGAAAAGGCTCTACAGAATTAATTGTTTTCATATAATCAACCTGATATCTGATTTTAAAGCCTTTTTGAACTTTACTGTTTGAGTTTGATTGTATGGAATCTCAACTAAAATTTTATGAATTTGAAACCGATCAGCTATCGGATTGTGGTTCAGTCTTGGATATTGAGTTTTCCAGTCGTGATCTCAATTGGCAGGGTGTGGTTCTGGAAAAAGGCAGCTCACCGCATTTTTATCCTAAAAATGTCTATACCCCTTACTTCTATTTTGCATTGGCCTTAGAGCAAGATCTACAATGGACGGTAGATACCGATAGTGGCGAGTCTGAATTACATACGGTACCCGGCGAAATCTGGATTAATCCTCCGAAAACACCCTTTACCCATGATATTTCTGAGATCTGTTATTTTGTTGTGCTGGCGATTGAAGAGAAGGTATTTTTAGAGGCCTGTCATTTAGAGCTTGCCGATAAGTCGTTGAGCTTTCTGAATAACTATAATGTTGATGATGACACTATTCGGGGGATTATCGACCTGTTTGTTTTGGAGCTAAACTCTGGCGGTCGCAATGGTTACAGTTATTTGAAAAACCTGATTTCATTGCTCTCAACTCACTACATTCAGAGTTATTCCAATTATCCTGATCTCGTCAGCCACCAGCTTAATACATCCAAATTTGACGACCGCCAACTGCAAAAGGTTGAGCAGTATATTGATCAACATATTGGTGAAACCATTAGTGTTGATGAATTAGCCGAACTGCTGCATTGTAGTAAGTTCTATTTTTTACGCGAGTTCAAAAAACTAACCGGAATAACACCTTACCAGTACCTGTTAAACCGCAGGTTGACTGAAGCTGAAAAAAGACTGCTTTCAGACCAGACAATTGCCAGTGTCGCTTTTGATTTGGGCTTTAATGATCAAGCACATTTTACCCGTGTATTTAAAAACCGTTTTGGTCAAACTCCGGGGCAATTCAAGAAAGCCAACAATTAACAGGCCTGTTAAATTTGACAGGCCTGCAACAATCTTCAAATTTTTGAGCATTAATGTTCAATCTCTACTTCGCTTATTTTCTTAATCTATAACTGTCCAAGCTTTAAAGACTTTTAGATTAGGAGAATAAGATGAATAGACTTCATATCAAACAACTCGCTGCGGCGGCCAGTTTATGCATGGCGATAGGCTCGGCTTCTGCCATGAGTGGTATACAAATCAGTTCCGACCAGAGAGAGAATTCTGCAAAACAATCTGCTGTCAGTCTAGCCGAAATTGATCAGGTCAAAACCAGTTTGATCAATATGATCAATGCGCTAGATAGTAAACAGTGGTCGGTGACGGAAAATGCTTTTACCGAACAAGTGTTTGTTGATTATTCGAGCTTGAATAAGCAGCCGGGCACAACGGTTGCCGCAGCAGATCTGGTTAATGGCTGGCAAACGCTACTGGCAAAAGTCGATACCCACCATATTTTGAGTAATTTCCAGGTTTCAATTGAGGGCGATACTGCCGAATCTTATTCGCATGTCTATGCGAGCCACACGGCAAAAGGTTTTGGTTTTTGGGATGCCTATGGCCGCTATCACCAGAAGTTAATTAAGACCGAAGCGGGATGGAAAATAACCAGCATGAGCTTAATTATGCACGGCCAGAAAGGTAACAATGATTTATTGAAAGAGGTAAATAAAATGCACAGCGCGACAGTGAAAAAAGTCAGCTTTATGAATGATGGCCAAAAATTGGTCGGTAATCTCTATCTGCCAGCTGATTACGATGCCAGCAAACAATATCCGGCGGTGATTGTCTCCGGAAGTTGGACAACCGTTAAGGAACAGATGGCAGGGCTATATGCAGAGAAACTCGCGCAACAGGGTTTTCTGACTCTGGCGTTTGATTTCAGAAACTTTGGTGAAAGTGAGGGTGAACCTCGTTTTTATGAAAACCCAAGCAGCAAGGTCGAAGATATTGGCAGTGCGGTGTCTTATCTGCAAACTTTGAGCCAAGTCGATAACGATAAAATCGGCGCCATGGGGATTTGTGCAGGATCGATGTACACTCTGATGGCGGCAGCAAAAGATAGTCGAATTAAATCAGTGGTAACGGCGGCATCCTGGTTACATGATGCCGAAGCCGTCAAGCTGTTTTATGGTGGAGAAGAGGGGGTTCAGAGCAAAATCAAGGCTGCCAAAGCCGCCAAAGCCAAATACCAACAGACAGGCGAAGTCGACTATATCGCTGCCATCTCAACCACCGATGAATCCGCAGCGATGTTTGGACCTTATGACTACTACCTCAATCCTGAAAGAGGCGCTGTTAAGCAGTGGAGTGCGGATAAGTTTGCAGTCATGAGCTGGGATGATTGGCTCAATCTTGATCCAATGCCATCGGCAAAACAACTGCAAATCCCAACCCTGATGATCCACTCCGACGGCGCAGTACTGCCAGACTATACCAAAAAGTATTTTCAACAGATTAACACTGAAGACAAACAACTTTACTGGATGGAAACCGAACTCGATTCACCATTCCATCAGTTCAACTTCTACGATCAAGATAAAGAAGTTAATGAATCGGTTGCTCAAGCCAAAAGATGGTTTACAGAGAAAATGTAAGGCCTGCTAATTTAGAAACCAAATTAACAGGCCTGTTAAATTTGTGGCAGGCCTGTAAATTTCTGGACTGAGTTATTACTAAGGTTGTTAGCTAAGACTGTTAATTAAGACTATTTAGAAAGCGTTGGCACTCTTTGGGGCTTCTAAGTCGAACAAATTCAATGTGCTGGTATTCTGGACTGGCGCTTATTTTTGTATAGTTCTGTCTGTTTTTCCGGTAGGTTTTCAAAGTCCATAAGACAATGGAGTCTTTAGTAAACAGTTTCTTCAAGGATTCTTTATTTCCGGTTCCGGGCCAGAGCTCGGTCTGTTTGACAATTCGAGTAATCGCTCTTTTGACGGCTTGATACAGAGTTCTGGGAAAGCTGTAATCAATCCAGATAATGGTGTCGACATCTTGCCATTTAATCGGAATAGTACGCGTATAGTTGCCGTCCAACACCCACTGATCGGGTTTTAAAGCTTTCGATAAGTTTCCAAAAAACTCGTCGTCATTTGGTTGATACCAGTCTTTTCCCCAAAAGACTGCATCCATTTCGATATGTGGATAATCGAGTTTTTTTGACAAGGCTTTGGCAAAGGTACTTTTACCACTGCCGCTGGTGCCGATAACATTGATCTTATTCATTGTTTGCTTAAAACCATATCTAAGTAATTGATTGAAAGTTGGATTGATAATCTGATTATGCTGATAGTACTGTTTTTCTGTAGCTGACCATCAATACTAAAGCCAGACAGGCCAGGGCGACTGAAGCGGGAAATAGAACCGTTGTCACAGAATAGCTCTCCAGCGCCAATATTACCAGAAGATTTCGAATTAGAAACAGCAAGAAAAAAGGCAGGTTTTCTTGATGAGGGCTGCTGTAAGCTTTGCGGATTGTTGGTCCAAATCCAAGTAGATCAACCAAGGTCAAAACTACAACCGCCCATAAAGGATCAGAGGTAACAAACCAAATTGGTATTGATGCCAGGGCCGCTAAAAAGAATACCCAGTCAATCGGCTTGATAGAAATATCGGTGCGCTTAATAAATGCCAAAACTGCTATTAGAATGGTGATTGCCCCTGATATGCCTATTGGCCAAGCGCCAACGCCGCCATGAGCTTCAAGTTGTGCCAAAAATACAATCAAGGTTGTGGTTCCCCATATGATCCAAGAGAACACATGCGGTTTGGTTTGGCCTTGAAGAATTGAACGAACGTAAGGCACAAAAGCAACAAAAGTCAGGATGATTGCTAATCCGCTGAAAATCATCTTTAAATCCCAACTCATTATCTACCTCGTAGCTTGCTTAAATACCAATCGTTTTATCGTTTTCAAAAGTATAACCAATACAAGCGAGTAGTCACTCAGTTTTACTGTTTAGGCTCTGTGAATTGGAAAAGCTTAAAAAACTATTCAGGCCTGTAAATTTTTAGTCTGTATCGATTGCTGAGAACTCTGTATCATCTATCAAATACAGGCAAGATAGGTGTAGGGTAAATAGATGGTAATTGGTGTACCTAAAGAGATTAAAAACAATGAGTTCCGTGTTGGCATGACACCGCAAAGTGTTCAGGCTGTAATCGCTCATGGTCATCAGGTAATGGTAGAAACTTCTGCTGGAACCGGGGTTGGCTTTACTGATCAGGATTATCTCGATGTGGGTGCTCAGATTAAAGCCTCCGCTTCTGAGGTGTTTGCTGAAGCTGAGATGATTGTAAAAGTTAAAGAGCCGCAGCCAACAGAATGTACCATGTTGCGAGAAAACCAGATTCTGTTTACCTACCTCCATCTCGCCCCCGATCCACAACAAACTCAACAACTTATAGCGAGTGGTGCAGTTTGTATTGCTTACGAGACCGTCGAAAATGAGCAGAAACGCCTGCCCTTATTAGCACCGATGTCTGAGGTTGCAGGGCGGATGTCAATTCAGGTGGGGGCGCATTTTTTAGAAGAGACTTATGGTGGCCGCGGCGTTTTACTTGGTGGTGTGACTGGAGTTGAGCCCGCAGAGGTATTGATTATCGGCGCTGGCACAGTTGGCAGAAACGCAGCTCAAATGGCAATTGGTTTGGGCGCTAATGTCACAATACTGACTCATAGGCCTGCTAAATCAGATAAATTAAAGCAGGAGTTTGGTGAGAATATTCAAACCGGTCTATCCTCTCCGGAGTCGATTGCTGAGGCAATAGTAAACGCTGATTTAGTCGTGGGGGCGGTATTAGTTCCTGGAGCCAGTGCGCCAAAACTAATCAGTAAAGAGCAACTCAAAACCATGAAACCGGGTGCGGTAATTGTTGATGTGGCAATTGATCAAGGCGGCTGCTTCGAAACATCGCGACCAACTACACATCAACAACCGATCTATATTGTTGATGGTATTGTGCATTACTGTGTTGCCAATATTCCCGGAGCAGTTCCACGCACTTCAACCTTGGCACTCAATAATGCCACTCTGCCTTATATTTTAAAACTGGCTGACAAAGGTTATAAGAGGGCTTTACTGGATGATTCTGGGTTTTTACTTGGGCTGAATGTGATTCATGGTCAAGTGACCTGTGAAAACGTCGCTCAAAGCCTTAATTTGGATTATAAGGATCCGGTCAAACTACTCTCACACTGCAACTGATCATCTCACTTCTCAGCTAGCGAGAATCTAAAAACAAATTCCATGATTACAGATTATTTGTTTTGTGGAACTTGCCTGTTTTCAGAAATTCGATAGTTTGTTCAGCGACTTCATCGTTGTAACGCAACATTGAATGCCCTGAGAATACCGCCGTGAAATCAGACATGCCTTCAATTTTGGTTGATTCAACTGATACCAGTCCATCATCAGGCCCGGGAAGCTGTGCTTCATTTGGCTGGCTTTGAGAAATACCTGCAATAATGCCAACAGGGTAGTCTGGCGGCGGCAGTCTGTTTGGGAGGCTGTTATCATCTGTGCCCAGAGCCGCGGCAATAGGAATTAGGTTAATTAAGCAGTTGTCTTTAAAGTGATCGGCTACACCGGTGCCATTATTTGGAGTGCCTATCATGACGACCTTACCAAGGTTTTTCACTGTATTGTCTTTTAAATAAGCTCTAATTAGCAGGCCTCCTAAAGAGTGGCCAACAAAATGTACTGGCCTGTTGTTTTCAGCGCAGCAATCATTGATTTGTTTTGTGACGTCAGTAATGACCTCTTCTGTCGTGGTATTAAAAGAGCTATAACCGACTCTGCGAACGTAATAACCGGCATCCTCAAGCTTTGAGGCCAAGCTCCACATAGCGGTATTGCTTCTACCCAAACCATGAATAAGGACAACAGTCTCTTGATTAGAAACACCTTTCTCCGCTTGGCTTGATTCATGAGCCTTAATAGCAATAGAGCCGATCATCAAAACTAATATGGTTATGAGGCTAATAATTGATTTTGTAAAGAATTTAGACATTTAATTTATATGTTAGTTTCTGTGTTTGTGTTATTTAAATGGGGGTTGTTTGTCTGTTTACAAGTTTTTGTATTCGATCTTAGGTGATATTTTCCCCAAAAAAATAATAATCAATTTGTCATTTTTTAGTTACTTGTGGTTTATATAATCTAAGGAATAGACTGGTTATATTTGAGGTGGGTTTATGAAACATATAACGGCGGAAGAAGCCAAAGAGTTGATTGAAAATGGCGATTGCTCTTTGTTGGTTGATGTACGTTCACATGCAGAATTCAGGGCTTCGCATATTCCTGGGGCACGCAATATGCCGCTTGATGAACTTGAGCAAGACATCGGAGAGCAAGTAAAAGATAAAGATGCCACACTTTTCTTAATGTGTTCATGCGGAAACCGTTCTGATAAGGCTTGTGAGGAAATGCAAGAGCTGGGCTATCACAATGTGATTTCCATTGAAGGCGGTATTATCGAAATGAAACGCCTTGGAATGAAAATAATTGAAGAGCAGCATCACACGATTTCGATTGAAAGACAGGTCAGGATTGTTGCAGGCAGCCTGGTTTTGATAGGTTTGATATTAGGTTTTACACTGCATCCTGGCTACTTCGCAATTTCTGCTCTTATTGGTTCAGGCCTGTTATTTGCCGGTATTACAGATACCTGTGGTTTAGGTCTTTTACTGGCAAGAATGCCTTGGAATAAATAAAACCTGTAGAAGTATTAAGACTTTCTGCATCAACAAGCTAAACAGTTTAAACAATCAATGATAAAGTTTGGGTTTGTTAAACCAAACGGAATCTATTTTGATGAAACGGTTTCTGATAGTTTTGTTGATTTCTTTATTGAGCGGCTGTTCAAACCTGAGTGGTGATAATCAATATGCCAGTTCAGAGCAAGCAAGTGATCCAAATTTCAAGGACGGTATCTATGTTAACAACCACATAGAGCATCCTGAGAAGTCTTTTTTTAGTTTTGTGAAAATGCGTTTTTTTGGTGATGATGTCTGGCATGACCCGGAATCACAAAAGCACCTGATTCCAAAAACCGAAGCAGACTTAAACACAATAAAGAATTCAGAATTGAGTCAAGTAACCTGGTTGGGGCATTCGACTTTCTTGATTCAACACCAGGGCATGAACCTACTAACAGATCCTATTTTTTCTGTTCGTGCCAGCCCATTCTCTTTTGCCGGACCGAAAAGATATACTCCCGTTGCCACCAAATTATCAGAGTTACCGCCGATTGATGTTGTGGTTATCTCTCACAACCACTATGACCATTTGGACGAAGCCAGTATTAAGGCTCTGGGAAATGACCCTGTTTACTTTATTCCCAGTAATCTAACGCCATGGTTTCTAAAGGCCGGTATCGAGCCTGATCGAGTCGTCGCATTACGATGGTGGCAGCAAGCACCAATTTCATCAACTAAGGCGATGATAACAGCGACCCCAAGCCAACATTGGTCTTCTCGGAGTTTGACAGATCGAAATGAAACTCACTGGGCCAGCTGGTTAATTGAGCTTGATGGTCTAACCATGTGGTTTGGTGGTGACACCGGCTACAACAATAGGGATTTTGTGAAAATTGGTGAACATATTGTCTCTGCTGGAAAAAACTGGATATCGCTTTAATTCCAATCGGTGCTTATGCGCCTCGACATTTTATGAAGGCTTACCATGTTAATACAGAAGAGGCCGTACAGATTCATCATGACCTAAATGCTAAGTTGAGTTTAGGTATGCACTGGGGGACATTTCCTTTAACAGCGGAACCGCCTATGGAGCCTTTTCAGCGGTTAAACCGAATCAGGGCGCAAGGCGGTATAGCTAAAGGAACCGCATTTGAAACATTAAAAGTTGGTGAGACCTTCACAATCAACAAGTGAGTCAGTTTTTAGGTTATGCATGGATGAAACAAATTGAATGGCACTGAGGTCTAATAAAACAATTCAAAAGCCGATAAATCAGAGCTTAAAAAATACCTCTTGGGTTGCTGGTTGCCCGGCATTTTTTAGAGAGAAATAGGAGGGCTATATGCTGCAATGGAAAGACGTTATTCAGTATGCGAGTAATGGTAATCCTGAACCGGATCGCAAAGTTGAAAAAACTGAGCAGGAGTGGCGAGACCAGCTAACTACTGAGCAGTTTCGTATAACTAGACAAAAAGGTACCGAGATGGCCTTTAGCTCAGAGATGTGTTCTCTATTTGAACCTGCTCTTTACAGTTGTGTTTGTTGTGACACCTTACTTTTCAATGCCGAGCAGAAGTTTGAGTCAGGATCGGGTTGGCCGTCGTTCACACAGCCAATTAAACAGAATGCGATTGCCTATCACCAAGATAACAGTCATGGAATGATTCGGATTGAAACCACCTGTAATACTTGTGGCGCTCACTTAGGTCATGTTTTTCCGGATGGCCCCAAACCATCGGGTTTGCGTTATTGTATGAATGCCGTTGCGCTAAAAAAAGTAACCGATCAGAGCCTTGAATCTGAGCGTGAAACCCAAAATATACAAACGGCTACCTTTGGCGGTGGGTGTTTTTGGTGTACTGAGGCGATTTTTGACAGGCTCGAAGGCGTCACTCAAGTTCGTAGTGGTTATGCTGGAGGCAAAGTTAAAAATCCGGCTTATAGAGAGGTTTGCAGTGGTAATACCGGTCATGCAGAAGTTGTTCAGGTTGATTATGATCCAAACATTATCAATTACAGTGATTTGATTCGTATTCACTTAACTACCCATGATCCTACAACCTTAAACCAGCAGGGCGCAGATCGTGGTACTCAGTATCGTAGTATTATTTTAGTGAATAACGATCAAGAACGTGAAATCGCTGAGCAGATAATAAAAGAAGTTCAGGGTGAGGCTTATGAAGATCTGATTGTCACAGAGGTAAAACCATTTACAAGCTTTTATGAGGCGGAACCAGAGCATCAGAATTTTTATAATCGCCAGCCACAATATGGCTATTGCCAAGCGGTAATTGATCCAAAGCTGGCAAAATTCAAAATGCTCTATGCAGAAAAGATCAAGCAGTGATTAGGGTGAGTTATTATGGCTGAAAGTGTGACCAGTTTACTAAACATTTTGCCGCAAAAAGGTCGTGTTACCTGGATCGGTTTACGGCCTTCAAGGCGAGCGGGTATTGAGGTTGTCGATAAGGTTCAGGCGGATACAGAATTAGGCTTGATTGGAGATCGATATTGCGGAACTTCTGGTAAACGTCAAGTTACCATAATTCAGGCTGAACACCTTCCTGCAATTGCTTCAAACCTTGGTTTGAATCAAGTCTCACCAGAAACTCTCAGGCGTAATATTGTTGTCGAGAGGATTAATCTACTTGCTTTGAAAAACAAGCAATTCTCTCTAGGTGATGCCATTCTTGAATATACAGGCCTGTGCCATCCATGCAGTTATATGGAGCAGGTGCTCGGTGCTGGTGGTTACAACGCTATGCGCGGACATGGCGGCATTACTGCAAGAGTTATTAAATCAGGCAGTATTGAGGTTAATTCGGAGTTGGCGGTTGTCAAAATTTGAATCTGGGCGACTAAAACTGGAATAGCGCGAGTTTTAAATTAATCCGTTCTATTTAACACTATCTTGTTTTGAGGTTTTACTGGCACAGCCTGAATTACTTAGCTCGATAATACTAACCTTAAGATTTATTTCAGGACTTCTGTGTTTAAGGATACTCTTGTTCATATTTTTAACTTCTGGACACGTTCATCGCAAAGATTTGGCGTTGTCTTGAATCTTTCTTATAGTCTGGTCAAAACCATATGAACTGATAAGTTCTTCAACGACGATTAATTTCATTATTTATTTTATGGTTTTTAGCGGCTAACAGACACCTCTGCTAACTTTAAATATACTCCTTATAAATTGACACAAAGTTCCCAAGCTGTTGGTTTATATATTGATTTAACTGTTTTTTTGACTGGTATCAATTTTTATTAGCGAAGAAATTAGAGTGGAATGAGCGTGTTAATCAGAGTCAAAAATTAACCATACGAAGTGTGTGGAAACTAGAATTTACTTTACTTTATGTTCAAAAGTTGTTGAATTTATGGAGTTTAATTAGTATAGTTCATTCTGGTTTTTTTGCTAAGGAAGGCGCGTAAATTATGAAGAACTTTTTGATGCTACTGGGTGTTTTTACTATTGCAGTATTTATTCCACTGGGAATTATTCTTGGAATTTGGTCGGGTATCCTCCCACAATCTCTTCAAGTTGCAATAGGTCTTACTGGGGTTGTTCTAGCTGCTGGATTTATCATTGGCGGTAACATTTATATGATGTGGTCCGATATAAAAACAGGCCGATATTCAAAAAAGAAGAAATAATCTAGTTTAGATTCTCTAGAATTTAGCTATTCAAATAAGCCTGCTATTGCAGGTTTTTTTGTTTTTGGGATAAGCTTTATTGGTTTTGTATTTGCTGTTTTAGTTTAAGCAAAGATTGTTTTTGCGATGATTGAACGATCTTAATAGCCTCATCCAGAGGAATGATCTGTCGGTTTCGATCTTGCATTTCATGCCATACATCTAGAATTTCGGTCACTTCTAGAGTGTAGACCTTAACGCACATTTTTCCGCCCCATTTATCGTGTTGATATTCATCCAATAGAGTTGGCGATACACGTCCGATAACACCAGCCTCTTCAAAGGCTTCTTTTGCCGCAGAATCATAAGCTGACATACCCAATTCAACCTGGCCTTTGGGAAATATCCAGTTGTCTTTTTGTTTCGGCTTGGTGGTCACCAGTACCACCTTAATTTGATCGTTATCAATAATAAGCGGAATCGCTGCAGAACGTTCATTTAGCCAGTCAGGTTTATTTGCCATGATATTCGTTATTCAATAAATCTTTGTTGATTACCACTCATGCTTTCCTGCATAGTAAGAGAAGGCGCTAGCAAACGCAGTTTCTTGAAATTTTTTCAGGCCTGTCTCTGCAAAGGAGATGGGTAGAGGATAGTTCTTTAGGTTTTGTTTCTGCTGGCTTGCGGACATTAACACTACTTTATTCAGTTCGTCTGCCAACTGGATGGCGGCTTCCAACTTAAAACCGTTTGCACCACCCGCAAATTTGCCTTTTTTCATACGTTCTTTGATGACTACAACATCGATTTGGTAGTCCTTCATGAGCTGGACAAAGGTCTTTTGGAAGTATCTTAGTTCGTTGACGGTATCGGGGTTTTTACAGCTTATCCGACGCACACGACATTCAGGTAGGTGGAAAATCTCATTTTCCACCGTTAGTAGACAGATAACCGCATCGTTACCTGTTAATTCAACACCACAGATATTCATTTAGTTAGCCATCTGCATGGCAGCTTGTTTGTGCATATCAACCAGCACAACATGAGCATCTTTTGCAGTAATAACTGGGCTGGTTAGGGTTACTTCAAGACGTTCGCCCGATTCAAGCTCAAGCACAATCTCACTTGAAGTCAGGTCAACCATTTTGGCTGAGGTCACATCCTTGCGGTCAGCAAATGCATGCGCGTATAAAATCAGCGACTCTTCATGGTCGTCATTCATGTGATCCATAATGCGTTTAAGTTCTTCAGGTGTAATACTCATTTTGCCTCGCTTTTTTGATTTGATTATTTTCTGGGAAGTATAACAGCAGAAGCCCCCTGTAAGAAAAATTCAAATGTTTGGTCTGTAAAGATAGAGGGTTAATTATTAGAGGAGAATTAACATGAGCACAAATAGAAAAGCACTCTTACTAACAGCAGTTACTCTTATTCTGGTGGCTGTATTTTTGATGTTTGGTGGTGGTAAATTTATTGATCCGGTCAAGTGGATAGATAAGTTCGCTAATTGGGGGTATCCAGCCTGGTTTGTAACGGTTACTGGTACCATTGAATTATTAGGTGCAATTGGCTTGTTAATCCCTGTTCTACGCGGGCCTGCTGGAATTGGTTTAGCCATGTTTATGGTCGGTGCAGTCGTTACACACATCGTACACGCTGAGATTGGAATGATCTTTGTAGCCGGAGCTATTTTGGTTGCCAGTGCCGTTGTGGGTTGGCTAAGGCTTCCTGAAACGATTGATTTCCTCAGAACCCGTAGACCTGTTCATCATTAATAATGTGTAAGGTTATTATTGCTATTAACGGGTTATTTACTAAAGTAACCCGTTTGTTAGAATTTCGTTATATCCAGATGGAGGCCTGTCAAAATGTTAAATAGAATTATGTTAGTTAGCCTAATAATGTTGTTGCCACTGTCTGCACAAGCTGGCTTTTTGGACAGTATTACAACGGTTGTAGGTGGACATATCAATGATCTTCAATCCCGTTTTATGGATGATCAGTTAATTGAAGGAAAAGTCATTAAAACCGCCAAATTCAGAGACGATGACCGAGGCCAGGATACTCTGCATCATGGTTCGGGGTCAGTGAGTATTGTTGAAACTGCTGAAGGGCGTTACCTTCAGTTGGCAAAAGACTTCTCTTCCACGCCAGGGCCTGATTATCATGTATACATTTCCAGCGATACTGGCATTGATCATGAAGATCGTTTTGTTAAAGCCAATCAAACTGAGTTGGGAGCTCTGATTAAAGGCTCTGGTGCAAGTTATTACAAACTGCCTGATGGCGTTGATTTTCAGTCGGTGACCATCTGGTGTAAAGCCTTCAATGAGTTCATTGTGAGTGCTGACTTTAACAACTAAGATTATCTGTTTCTTCAGGCCTGTATTTCTTAATTGAAGTAATAGGCCTTTTCTCTATGATAGAATCGCGCGAAATTTTTTATTTTGGAATTTCAATATGCGCCTTCTACTTTCTCTTTTTATTTCACTGTTACTACTCTCAGGCTGTGCTACTACCCAACTAAATCCGGCTGAAGTACCAAAAAACCGGATTACACCACAAGGGCTGTATTTAACGCCTGCTCAAGCTCATGAGATGGTTGCTGAGCAAAAAGATAAGCTTCTGTTTGTTGATGTTCGTACTCGAGTAGAGTTGCAGTACTTTGGTATTGCCGATGGCGTGGATGCAAATATTCCTTACTATTATCTTGATCAATGGCATTGGTATAAAAAGTACAGTCGTTTTGAACGTGTTGATAATAAGCAGTTTGTATCAATGCTGGATCGCCGTTTAAAACAAAAAGGTCTAACACGTGATGATCGCATTGTATTTATCTGTAAATCTGGAGCACGCAGTAAGCGCGCTGCAAAAGCACTGTTTAAGCAGGGTTTTAAAAATGTCTATATTATTACAACCGGGTTTGATGGTAACAAAGTCAAGAAGGGCCCTAAAAAAGGTCAACGTGTGATTGATGGTTGGAAAAATGATGGTTTGCCTTGGAGTTATAAACTTAATGCAAACAAAATCTTTTTCCCTGAAGAGCTAGCAAAAGCATTACAAAAACCAGAGGCAAACAAATAATTTACAGGCCTCCAGCAGACTTGCTAACAAATACCCTAAGCTCAGGGTATGATATTGAGCTTCGATCAAGAATAATTGGGAATCAAAATGCAAATTGAGAAAAACAAAGTTGGTTTAATTCAATTCACTCTAAAAGACACTGATGGTAATCTGCTCGACGCTTCTGGTGACACGCCATTAGATTACCTACATGGCTATAACAACCTGATTCCTAAGTTAGAAGAAGAGCTTGAGGGCAAAGAAGCAGGGGACAAATTTAGTTGCACTATTCAAGCAGCTGATGCCTATGGTGAAGTTAATCAAAGCTTGATTCAAGCGGGTATTCCCAAAGCGGCTTTTCAAGAAGTTGAAAATATTGAAGTCGGCATGAAGTTTCAAGTTCAATCAGGTGATGAAATGCACGTAGTTACTATTACCGAGGTAACTGATGAAGGTGTTACTGTAGATGCTAATCATGAGCTAGCGGGTGTTGATCTAGTATTTGAGGTTGAGGTAACAGAGGTTCGCGAGGCAACAGAAGAGGAGCTAGAACACAAGACAACTGATATCCCTCAAGAAGGCGGTTGCTGTTCGTCGGGGAGTGGTTGTTGCTCCTAAGAACTAAGCTTCCAAACTTGATTGTTTTGAAAAGCCTGCAAACTTTAATCATTGCGGGCTTTTTTATGTACTTTGCTTAAACCACATAATGAGTTATGTCTAATCACCCTGTTTTATATTCCTATCGGCGTTGTCCTTATGCCATGCGTGCCAGGGTTGGCTTGTATCTGAGTGGTATTCAGGTTGAGCAGCGAGAAATTGTATTTTGGGATAAGCCGGAGCAGATGTTACAGGCCTCTCCAAAAGGTACGGTTCCGGTTTTGGTTCTGCCTGATGGTAAAGTGATCGATGAGAGCCGGGATATTATTTTTTGGGCCCTTGAGAACCGCGCTAATCATAACCTGGAGTTAGCTCCATCTCATCTGCTAGACGACATAAACCGATGGATTGATCTGAATGACAATGATTTTAAAGAGTGGCTGGATAAATATAAATATGCAGACCGTTTTCCAGAGCAAAGTCAGGAATATTATCGTTGCCAGGCATTGCCATTTTTAAACCGCATTGAAGAGAGCTTATTTTCTATGCCTATCAGAATAATGCACTCAACTTTACAGGTTTAGCAACCGCGCATGCTAGCAAAGCTCTGTGGAACAAGCTTTTTACATCATGTCTTCTATTAAAACGATAGGTGAATTCACTCAAGTATC
>DBOI01000039.1:1887-18196 GCA_002299245.1 Hydrogenovibrio sp. UBA650 | reverse complement strand
AAATTTACTTGACCACTACATACCGGAAGATTATAACAGTGGTGATTACCAATTGCCGATTACCTATCTTGCTGGTAGCGGAGAGACCGTCATTACAATTACCCTAAGTTCAGGTGAAGAGAGCGTAACACGTAAGGTTTATTATTATGTGACACCATAAAAAGGCTTTTGTTTTTTTGCTTAAAGTCTGTACCTAAGCTCGAATAATCGCTTTAAATTTAGTGTGATTTACAGAAGATTGATGGAATTATGTTGTTCGTTGGGAATCGAGTCTAAGTACAAAGAGTTAAAAATATAAAAAGTGTTAATCAATGATTATCTTCAACTTATAATCAGTTCTATTCTGGCAGCAGAACATATAAAATAAGCTGGTTGATTTTAGATGTTAAGCTATTTTTGATGGCCTCGTTTTTACGAGGCCTTTTATTTTTTAGGATCGAGACGAATTGCTAGTTTATGGCCGATGAATTTAATCTAATTAAAACTTATTTTGAACCACTTTCTACTGGCCTGGCAGATGACGAGCTAGGCATTGGGGATGACGGTGCTGTCATTAATACACCTGAAAACCATCAGCTGGTGGTGGTTATGGACACTTTGGTTTCTGGAGTGCATTTTCTGGAACAAACGGCACCTTGCGATATTGCCTGGAAAGCGCTGGCGGTTAATTTGAGTGATCTTGCAGCTATGGGAGCAAAGCCTGTATTCTTTACTCTTGGTTTAACTTTGCCTGAGAGCGATGATGATTGGTTAAAGTCTTTTTCTTCAGGCTTGGCTGAAATTGCCAATAGCTACAATATTGCTTTAGTAGGTGGGGATACCACCAAGGGGCCGCTTGCTGTAACAGTAACTGCTCATGGTTGGGTCAAATCTGGCGAGGCGGTTTTAAGGTCGGGTGCTCGAATAGGAGATGTTATTTGTGTGACCAATTCGATTGGTAGTGGTGCTTTGGGCCTGAAACTATTACAAGGAAGTTTTGCTGAAGCGTTTAAAGGAGAGTTCACTGTTCAAGAAAAGAATCAGCTTATGCAGGCTTTGAATCGGCCAGAGCCTCAGGTTTTAGTTGGCCATCTGCTACATCAATATGCAACTAGTGCGATTGATATCTCTGATGGTTTGGTGGCCGATTTAACTCATATTGTAGACAGTAGTAACCAAAGGTTTGGTGAGATTTCAGCGCAAGTTAAGGCTGAAATTTATCTGGAGAGGGTTCCGGTTTTAAGTTCAGTAAAACGCTACCTGGAACAGACTGGAGATTGGTCTGCTGTACTGGCTGGTGGTGATGATTATCAGCTTTGCTTCACTATGAATAAAGCGGAATTCGATCTAATCAGATCAAATACTCTTAGGTTTGGTGTGGAGATAACAGAAATTGGTAGGATCGTCGAACGTGATCCGTCTCAAGGTTTATTTAACAAGGTAAGTCTAACTTTGAACGGTAAGCCTTATGCGCTAAATGCACAAGGCTATTCACATTTTTAGATAGAGCAATTAGTCATTCTTGAATTCACGGCGTGCAACAACACCCTTTGCCAAGGTCTCTAAGATTTTCAAGCTATCATCCCAATCTAAACAGGCATCAGTAATACTTTGACCATAAGTTAGAGATTTGCCTGGCTCAACATCCTGGCGACCGCCAACAATATGGCTTTCTACCATGGCGCCCATGATATAAGGCGTTCCTCCAGCAAGTTGGTCAGCGATAGACTCTGCAACAACAAGTTGGCGTTCATGTTGTTTACTGCTGTTAGCATGACTGCAGTCAACCATTAACTTGTCTTCTACTTCTGCGGATTGCAGTTGTGAAACGGCATCTGCAACGTATTCTGCTTCATAGTTGGGGCCATCATTGCCACCACGAAGAATAACGTGGCAATCTTGATTGCCAGTTGTTTCAAAAATCGCAGAGTGTCCATCCTTGGTGAGAGACATAAATATGTGAGGGTTGTTTGCAGCACGAATTGCATCAACGGCAATTTTGAAACTTCCATCAGTGCTGTTTTTAAAGCCAACAGGGCACGACAGGCCTGAAGCTAGTTCGCGGTGACCTTGGCTCTCTGTCGTTCTCGCTCCGATTGCACCCCAGGAAACCAAGTCAGCAATATATTGAGGAGATATAAGATCCAGAAATTCTGTCGCAGCGGGTACGCCCATGTCGTTTATATCTCTGAGAAGTTCTCGTGCCAGCCCAAGACCTTTATTGATCGCAAAAGATTCATTTAGGTCAGGGTCATTAATCAAGCCTTTCCAGCCAACAGTGGTGCGTGGCTTTTCAAAATAAATGCGCATAACGACTAGAAGTTCATTTTCATATTTTTCAATTTGTTCTTTCAAACGTTGAGCGTACTCACGAGCAGCATCAGGATCATGAATAGAGCAAGGCCCAATTACGACAAGGAGTCGGTCATCGCGTCCAGATAAAATGTTTTGGATGTGTTGACGTGTATCGTAGACTGTTTGAGCCGCTTTTGTTGTGATTGGATAATCTTCATGTAAGTCACGAGGTGGGCGAACTTCAGTAATGTTTTTAATACGTAAATCATCAGTCTGATACTGCTGTGTCATCGATGTAAACCTTGATCAATAATTTGAGAATTACTTCAGTGAGCTTCAAAGATTGGCGGATAACCACTGAAAATCAAACCAAGTATTATGCCACTTTATTCCTTTAAATGCTGTAACAAATTGTTGAATATCAATAAATCAGCAGGTTTTTTTGTATTTTATTTGAATTAATTATAGACATTATTTTTCTGCCAAAAAATGGACCTGTGTGTATTTAAAAAATACCACTGTAAGCTTACTCATAGTACTGTTTTATGGTAATATAAATCAGTTTTGTAAAATTAAATTGTGGGTCAAGTTTTGAGCGAGCAAAAGAAACACTGCAAATACATTATTGAAGGCTACACTGAAGATGGCCGAAAGTTCAGGCCTAGTGATTGGATTGATAGGGTAGCGTCGATGGGAGCAACCTATCATATGCAGCGTTTAGTCTATTCGGATTTGTTACATCCGGAACTTTATGAGGGCCAAAAGTGCTTGGTTCTTGATACTGAGCTGGAGATTAAGAATCCAGGTATGTATCAGTATGTGATGAACTTTGTAAAGAGTAATGGTCTGAGGGTGACTCAGGTATGTGAGCTGGTTGAATCTAAACTAGGGTCTTAATTTTTTAGTAATTGATTGCTGTTAAAAGCGTTTATAGACTTAAGCCTATAAACGCTTTTTTTATGTGCGTAAAAACGGTTGTTAATTAGTTTTTTATATCAAATTTGGTCCCGCAAAAAGAGCGATCCAGCCGGCTATTGCTAGAAAAGGGCCAAATGCCATTGGCGTGTTCTTGTCGCGTTGTTTTAATGCTATTCCAATTAAGGTTATGAGGATGCTACTAAGTGCTGCGATAAGGATTATTTGCGGCAGTGCCAAAACCCCAAGCCAGGCACCTAAAGCAGCCAATAGTTTAAAGTCCCCATAGCCCATTCCCTCTTTGCCGGTAAATATTTTAAATAGGTGGTAAACAAGCCAGAGAAGTAGATATCCTACCGCAGCTCCCCAAATGGCGTCTACTGGCGAAATAAACAGGTTTTGTGTGTTAAATAACAGGCCAAGCCACAAGAGTGGTAGGCTAAATATGTCTAGAATTAGTTGATGTTCCCAATCAACAATAAATATAGCGATTAGAATCCAGCTGAATAATGTAGCAGCTATACCTTCAATGTTTAAGCCGAATTTCCACATTGATAATGCGGTCAAGCTTGCCGTAGCTATCTCTATCAGTGGGTATCTGATTGAGATTGTGCTGTCACAGTTTTTGTTATGACATTTTCCCTTGGATAGGACCCAGCTAAAAAGGGGGATTAATTTATACCATGGTATTTCACTGTCGCATTGTGGGCATTTTGAACCACCAACGCTAATCGGTTTTAACCAGTTTTCTTCGCCCGCAAGTAATAAGCGGGGGAGCCGCCATGTAAGCATTGAGAGAAAGCTGCCGACTATCAGGCCAAGGATTGCACTGTAAAAAAGAAGTTCGGCTGTGCTTATTGATTGCATCGGTTTTCCATTGGGGCTATTTGATTAGCCAAACTCTACCAAAAAAACGCGAAAAGGATTGTGGTTTTTGTTAAAAAATCTGGTTCCTAAGCCTTTGTTTTTAAATGCCTTGAAAAAGCGATTAAAAATCAATAAAAAATAGCCTGGTTCTGGTGTTAAAACAGCCGCAGTTTCTTTATAATGTACGTTTGTTTTTGAATATTGGCTAATGGCCTTTTTCGGGTGAACAGTGTCGTTTTTTAAACGCTATTTAATTGCAGGTTTATTAGTCTGGTTACCTTTAGGGGTAACTATTTTTGTCATAAAGTTCTTGATTGATCTTTTTGATAAAACCCTACTGCTGATTCCTGTCTCTTATCGACCAGAAAATTTGCTTGGTGTAGATGTGCCAGGGATTGGCCTGATTGTATCCCTGATTCTTATTCTACTGACTGGTTTTTTTGCCGCTAACTTGATTGGCGGCAAAGTGGTGAACTTGTGGGAATCGTTTCTAGCTAAGATCCCATTGGTACGTTCGATTTACCAGGCAGTGAAGCAAATAACTGAAGCTGTTTTTGGTTCGGGAGAGCAAACGTTTGAGAAGGTCTATCTGATAGAGTACCCAAGGAAAGGTTTGTGGACACTGGCTTTTCAGACCAGTACCAGTAAAGGTGAAGCCCAGTCAAAAACAGATTTGGAAGATGTGGTGAACTTATTTGTTCCAACCACCCCCAACCCAACATCCGGTTTTTTTATTATGGCTTCAAAAACCGAAATAAAAGAGTTGTCATTGAATGTGGATGATGCTCTCAAAATGTTGATATCAGGCGGTGTTGTTGTGCCAGACCAACACTCCTATTTGTTGGCAGAATCCGCCAATGAAAAAGAACAGAATTTAAAAAAATAATTTAAAGGTAAGTAAGCATTATGCGTACACATTATTGTGGGCAAGTTACAGAAGAGTTTATTGATCAAAGTGTTACTGTAGCTGGTTGGGTTCATCGCCGCCGTGATCATGGTGGTGTTATTTTTATAGATTTGCGTGATCGCGATGGTTTGGTTCAGGTTGTTGTTAACCCAGATGCCGATGAAAAGTTTGCTAAAGCAGAACGCTTGCGCGCAGAGTGTGTATTGCAGATTACCGGTAAAGTAATTGCCAGAACCGATGAGACCATTAACCCAAATATGGTGACCGGTAAAATTGAAATTGTTGCCGAAGACCTGAATGTGCTGAGTATGGCTGAGCCGATTCCATTTCAGTTGGATGAGAAAAATGTCGGTGAAGAGACTCGCCTCAAGTATCGCTATCTAGACCTGCGTCGTGAAGAGATGCAACAAACTTTGATGTTGCGTTATAAGGTGACTCGTTCAATGCGTCGTTTCCTTGATGATAACCGTTTCATGGATATTGAAACGCCAATCTTGACTAAATCAACACCTGAAGGCGCGCGCGATTACCTGGTTCCGAGCCGAACTCATGCGAATAAATTTTTCGCTCTACCACAATCTCCGCAGCTGTTTAAGCAGTTATTAATGATGTCTGGTTTTGACCGTTACTATCAAATTACTCGCTGTTTCCGCGATGAAGATCTGCGTGCTGATCGTCAGCCTGAATTTACTCAGCTGGATATCGAAACTTCTTTCATGACTGAAGAGCAGGTAATGGAAGTCATGGAAGGCCTGGTAAAAACAATCTTCCAAGAAACGATTGGTTTTGAGTTTGATGGTGATTTCCCGCGCATGCCATATTCAGAAGCGATCGAGAAGTATGGTATTGATCGTCCAGATTTACGTATTGATATGCAGTTGGTTGATGTTGCCGACCTATTACAGGATATTGAGTTCAAAGTATTTGCTGGGCCAGCAAAAGATCCGCGTGGCCGTGTAGCGGCTTTGAAAGTGCCAGGCGGCGGCACTATGAGTCGTAAAGAGATTGATGAGTACACTAAGTTTGTTGGGATTTATGGCGCTAAAGGTCTAGCTTACATCAAAGTAAATGATCTCTCGGCTGGTATAGATGGCCTTCAATCTCCGATTGTAAAGTTCTTCCCTGACCAAGTGATGGAAATCATGGATCGTGTTGGTGCTAAGGATGGTGATATCGTCTTCTTTGGTGCCGATAAATCTAAAGTTGTAAATGAAGCGCTTGGTGCTCTTCGCGTTAAGATTGGTGAAGATCTTGGTATGGTAAATGGCCGTTTTGCGCCGGTTTGGGTTGTTGATTTCCCAATGTTTGAGGAAGATGAGGAGACTGCACGTATGACTGCGATTCACCACCCATTTACTCAACCAAAAGCGACTACAGAAGAGATATTAAATCATGATGAACCGCATCAAATGCTATCTAGAGCTTATGACCTGGTAATTAATGGTCTTGAAGTTGGTGGTGGATCTGTACGTATTCACGATAGTGCAATGCAGGCCGCAGTTCTTAAGATGCTGGGTATTTCAGATGAGGAAGCAGCCGATAAGTTTGGTTTCCTTCTAAACGCTCTAAAATATGGTTGTCCTCCGCATGCCGGTATGGCGTTTGGTCTAGATCGACTAGTTATGATCTTGGGTGATATTGAGTCGATTCGCGATGTAATCGCCTTCCCGAAAACACAGTCAGCAGCCTGTCTTCTAACAGAAGCACCGGGTATGGTTGATAACGCTCAACTTCAAGAGTTGGCTCTACGTTTCCGTAAGCCGGTTCGTGGTGAGTGATTAGAGATAGTAGTAAGTAGGTTTTGAGAGCACTTTAGTATGGCGCAACAAGCTATTGAAATTCCAGGACAACTTGAATCTAGGATTCAAAGCCTTGCTGCGTCTGCGCCAACACAACCCTGGTTAAATAACACTGAAAAAGAGTTATTAAAAACGGAGATTAAGCAGCTCCTTAAAGAGAATAATGCACAGCTTGTCGCACACTATTACGTTGATGATGATTTACAGGCTCTAGCCGAAGAGACCGGTGGAACGGTTGCCGACTCCCTGGAAATGGCAAATTTTGGTGCCCAGTCAGATGCCGATATGCTAGTGGTTTGTGGAGTGCGTTTTATGGGTGAGACTTCCAAAATGTTGAGCCCAGAAAAAACCGTTCTTATGCCAGACCTTGATGCAACCTGTTCATTGGATGTGGGTTGTCCTGCAGATGAGTTTGCCAAATTTTGTGCTCAGCACCCAGATCGCACTGTATTGGTTTATGCCAATACCAGTGCAGAAGTTAAGGCGATAGCCGACTGGGTAGTAACCTCTGGAAATGCTCTGCAAATCGTGCGCCACCTAAAGGAGAAGGGTGAAAAGCTTATATGGGCTCCTGATCGGCATCTAGGTCACTGGATTCAGAAAGAGACCGGCATTGATATGATTCGCTGGCAGGGGCACTGTATAGTTCACGATGAATTTAAAACCTTTGAGTTGCAACGCCTGAAAAAACAGCACCCCAAAGCTAAAATTCTGGTGCATCCGGAATCTCCTGCTGATGTGGTTGATGTCGCCGATGTCGTCGGTTCAACTAAAGTTCTGTTAGGGGCGGTAACCTCTATGCCTGATAAAGAGTTTATTGTTGCAACTGATTACGGTATTTTTTACAAAATGCAACAGATGGCTCCAGGCAAAAAACTCTATATAGCGCCGACAGGAAGTAAAACGCAAAGTTGTAATAGTTGTGCTCACTGCCCTTGGATGGCGATGAATGGCCTGCAAAATTTGCGAGATTGTTTGAAAAATCGTAGTGGTGAAGTCTTTGTTGAGGAGCAAGTGCGGATTAAAGCTCTACGCTCATTGGAGAGAATGCTCGATTTTTCAAGGCAAGCGGGTCTGGTCAAGGTTGCAAGTTGATTTTTATCAAGCGGGTTTATGCCCGCTTTTTTAATTTAAGTGAATACGAAATTTGGCAAAACTAAAGCGTATTTTAGGCATCGATCCCGGTTCTCGTAAAACCGGGTTTGGTCTGATTGAATCGGGGCGATATAGCCCTAAATATTTGGTCAGTGGTGTGATACGGGTTGAGAAATTCAGTGGTGCGCAGCGCTTAAAGAATATATTTGAATCGGTGATTCAAATAATCGAACAATATCAACCCGATGTTGTGGCGATTGAAAAAGTATTTGTTTACAAAAACCCAAAATCAGCAATAACACTTGGGCAGGCTAGAGGCGTTATTCTCTGTGCTGCCGCATTAAAAGATGTTGATATTATGGAGTACACGCCAACTCAGATTAAAAGTACCATTGTTGGCAAAGGTCATGCAGGCAAGGAACAGGTTCAGTTTATGGTTGAAAACCTATTAAAGCTAACTGAAAGCCCGCAAGAAGATGCTGCTGATGCTCTGGCTGCAGCGCTCTGCCATGATCGATATATGTCGCTCGGGGTTGACCCTGAGAAGATTTCTAAAGGAAGCAAATTTTAAAATGATCGGTTTTTTACGCGGTAACCTCGTGCAAAAACAGCCGCCGATGTTACTGATTGATGTCAATGGCGTTGGCTATGAAGTTGAAGCGCCTATGTCAAGCTTTTATCAGTTAGAATCCGCGACTGAAGAGGTAACAATTCTCACCCATATGCATGTTCGTGAAGATGCAATGTTGTTGTTTGGGTTTGCTACAGAGTCTGAGAGAGTTTTATTTAAAACACTCATAAAAGTTAATGGTGTCGGCGCCAAAATGGCATTAGGGGTTCTTTCAGCAATGTCAGTGCAAGAGTTTTGCAGCAATGTTGACAGCGGCGATATAGCTGCACTTACTAGAATTCCTGGTGTTGGTAAAAAAACCGCAGAACGATTGCAAATTGAGATGCGAGACCGCCTGAAGCCGATTGTTGAATCTGGGGTACTGGGTTATGAACCAACAAATGAAAGCAGTACTGCATCAGCTCAACAGACTGTAACTATGACCTCAATACAACATTCAGCATGTGACGCATTGATTGCTTTAGGATACAAACAAAATCAAGCTGAAAAGATGGTTAACGCTGCTTTTGAAGAGGGGTTAACTTTAGAGTCTATTATTAAAAGAGCACTTCAAGGGGTTAAATTGTGATCGAAACGGATCGCATAATTGGCAGTCAAGAAACCGAAGATGACATCTACACGATGCCATCGGTTCGACCTCAGCAGATTAATGAATACATTGGCCAGCAGTCGGTTCGTGAGCAGTTGAAACTATCGATGGATGCCGCAAAAATGCGCGGCGAAGCCTTGGACCATGTCCTGTTGTATGGCCCGCCTGGCTTGGGTAAAACAACTCTCTCACACATTGTTGCTCAGGAGATGGGGGTAACATTACGCCAGACTTCAGGCCCTGTTATTGAAAAGCCTGGTGACCTAGCCGCTATCTTGACTCGGCTGGAACCGCATGATGTGCTTTTTGTTGACGAGATTCATCGTTTAAGCCCAATTGTTGAAGAGGTGCTTTATCCAGCGATGGAAGATTTTCAGATTGATATTGTAATTGGAGAAGGGCCAGCCGCTCAAAGTGTCAAGATTGATATACCTCCATTTACTCTGGTTGGTGCCACAACTCGAGCAGGTTTGTTAACCTCACCATTGAGAGACAGATTTGGTTTGGTTCAGCGTCTTGAGTTTTATAATCATGATGAGTTGACAGAGATCGTTTTACGCTCAGCGAATATTCTTGGCATGCACTCTGAGGATGCTGGCGCTAGGGAGATCGCTCGTAGATCTAGAGGAACCCCGAGAATTGCCAATCGCTTATTAAGAAGAGTGCGCGACTTTGCACAGGTAAAAGGTGACGGTGTTATCAATGCCCAGGTTGCAGATGCAGCTTTAAACCTTTTGGAAGTCGATAAACTTGGTCTGGATAAGATGGATCGTCGTTTTCTTGAAAACCTGATACAAAAGTTTGAAGGTGGCCCGGTTGGAATTGACAGTATTGCCACTGCACTAGGTGAAGAGCGTGGAACCATTGAAGATGTTATTGAACCTTTCTTAGTGCAGGAAGGGTTTCTGGTGAGAACACCAAGAGGGCGTGTAGCAACCAAACACGCCTACCGACATATGAATTTTGAACAACCTGAAAACAATCAGTAGAATACTTTTAATTATTTTTTGCTCAAGGGCTTTTAAACCATGAACGATAGCGATTTATTTGAACTCTTGCTTGATGCCAGTCCTGTGGTACAGGCCGTTATGCTAATTTTAGCATTTATGTCAGTTGCTGCTTGGGCTGTGGCGTTTGCCAAGTCATACCAGATTAGTAAATTAGCTAAACAGTCTCGCAAATTCGAAAAAAACTTTTGGGAGACTCAAGAGTTATCGGTTCTATATCAGCAGGTGGAAGCCAATAGATCAACTGCATCTGGTTTGGCATTAGTTTTTGCCGATGGCTTTAAAGAGTTTGTTCGTCTTAAGCAACAAGGTGTCGTAGACGCGGGAGATTTGATTGCCGGATCGCAAAGAACCATGAAGATTGCTTTTACAAAACAATCTGACCGGTTAGAAAACCATTTGGCTTTTCTAGCGACAGTTGGTTCGTCTGCGCCTTATATTGGTCTGTTCGGAACCGTTTGGGGGGTTATGCATGCTTTCCAGTCGCTTGGTAATGTGCAACACGCTACCTTGGCAGCAGTCGCACCAGGGATCTCTGAAGCTTTGATAGCAACAGCGATTGGCCTTTTTGCGGCTATACCAGCTGTTATAGCTTATAACCGTCTTTCTAATCGGGTTGATCGGTTGTTAAGTGAATATGACAATTTTGCTGAAGGCTTTTTGACTATTCTTCAGCGTCAGGCTCACAGCCACAGTAACAAATAGAGTGTAGGTCTGAATATGCAGGGTGGTTTTCGAAGCGCGAGACAAAAAAGGCGATTGATGGCTGAAATCAATGTTGTGCCATATATTGACGTAACACTGGTTTTGTTGATTATTTTTATGGTAACAGCACCAATAGTTCAACAAGCTGTAACAGTTGATCTGCCGCAAACTCCTGAAATATCTGAAAATGCCGCGCCTGTTTCAGAGCAGAATAAGCCCTTTGTGATTACTGTTAATGGCAATGGAATGTATTCAACCTCTGAACAGCCCGATACGATTCTCGGTAATAAAGACCTGCAGGACTTAGTAATAGAGGTTGTTGCTAGATCGCAGCTTAATTCTGAGCAGGAGTTTTATATTCAAGGTGATCGAGCAGCACCTTATGGAAAGGTGGTTCACCTGTTTGTATTGTTGAAATCAAATGGAGTTGAAAAGGTCTCATTGATGACAGAACCAGAGTTGGTGAAAGCAGAATGATTCAGTTTATAAAGCGCCACCCAATCTCGATATTGCTTTCGATCTTTCTGCATGTATCTATCGTGGTCTTTTTCTCAATTCAGTGGAAAGAGAAACCGCAAAGTATAAAAGTTTCGCTACACGATGAGCAGATCAATAAGATTGATGAAATCAAGACTCCTAAACTTGAACCTATGCAAACTTTTGCGGTTGACTCGTCAAGGGTTCAAGCAAAGCTAGATAAGCTTAAAGCTGAACAAGAAGCTAAGCTAGAAGAACAGAAGCAGCTGAAGCAGTTAACAGAGAAAGAACGTAAGCGTTTGAAAGAGCTGCAGAAAAAACAAGAGGCAGAAAAGGCCAAAGCAGAAAAAGCCAAAAAACTTGCGGCAGAACAAAAACGCAAAGCGGAAGCTGAACGCAAAAAAGTTGCCGAGGCAAAACGTCTAGCGGCTGCGGAAAAAAAGAAAGCAGAAGCTGAAAAGAAAAAAGCTGAGGCAGCTAAATTAGCGGCTCAAGAAGCCGAGAAAAAACGCCTTCAAGAGAAAAAGAAAGCGGATTTAGCCGAGAAAAAACGCAAAGAAGAAGAGAAGAAAAAGCAGCAGCTTGAAAAAGAGTTAGCCAAAAAAGCTGAAGAAAAGAAGGCTCTGGAAAAAGCCGCAGCAGAAGCAAAAAAACAAAAACAGAAGCAGGAAGCTGAAGCCGAGCTACAGAAAAAACTCGCCGAAGAAGCTGCAGCTCAACGTGCGGCGCAGAAGAAAAAACAACTACTCTCATTGAGAGAAACCTATATATCTTCGATTACGGCAAAGGTAAAGGATAATTGGCGTACACCGGCGCGTATTTCGCCAAACGCACAGTGTGATTTGAAAATCACTCAATCACCGAGTGGAAATATTACGAGTGTAAAAGTGCTCAATTGTAATAAAGAGGCAACAAGACAGTTCCAGCAAGCTGCTGAGAAGGCTGTTTACCGTTCGGAACCATTACCTAAACCGCCGGTAAAAGAACTGTTTGAAAGAGTGATTATTTTTGAATTCAAACCTTAGTGACTCTGCCTAAAACCCTTTTTCTATGGTTCAGCAGAGTGGCTTTAAACAAGTTTTCTTCAGTTAGATTGAAAACTAATTAATAAAAATGGTGGCTACATTGAATTTTCAACAATTTCTTAAGTTAATAAAAACGAGCTTTCTGTCGCTTTTTTTATTGAGCTTTTCTTTTCCTGCCTGGTCAGAATTGACTATTGAAATTAATGAAGGCTATGAAAATGCATATCCAATTGCGATAGTCCCATTTGGATTTAGTGCAGTTAGTGATGATCCAAAAGCTAAATCAGCGAATCAACCTGTAGACCTAGCAAGTATTATTGCCGCAGACTTGAGAAGAAGTGGGCATTTTAATCCTATAGCAAGTTCAAAAATGCCAGCTATTCCGCATGAACCTCAAGACATCAACTACTCTGACTGGCGTCCACTGGATGTCGATAATATGTTAATTGGCAGGCTGGTTCATGAAGGTAATGGGCTCTACCAAATAGACATGCGTTTTATGGATGTTCTCAGAAAAAAACAGTTGATCGGTAAGCGTTGGACAGGTGTTAAAAAACAGAATCTGCGCCGTGTGGCTCATCAGATTAGTGATTTGATTTATGAAGAGCTAACCGGAGTAAGAGGTGCCTTCAACACTCAGATCGCTTATGTCACCTTGAGAAAAACCGGCAAGAAACGTTTATACACCCTTGAAGTTGCCGATGCTGATGGCTTTAACTCGCAACCTATCCTTAAATCAACCAAACCTATTATGTCTCCGAGCTGGTCGCCAGATGGCACTAAGTTGGCCTATGTCTCTTTTGAAACCGGGCGATCAAATATTGTTGTTCAGAGCCTGGATGGCAAATACCGTAAAGTTGTCGCCAACTATAAGGGTATTAATGGTGCCCCTGCTTGGTCACCGGATGGCAACAAGCTCGCGGTGACACTTTCCAAAGGCGGTAGCGCAGACATTTACATAATGGATTTGCAGAGCAAGCGACTACAACGTCTAACTCGTAACTGGTCGATTGAAACCGAGGCAACCTGGGCTCCAAACGGTAAATCGTTGTTTTTTAACTCTGACCGACGCGGCCAACCACAAATTTTCCAAGTATTCCTAGATACAGGCGAAACTCGAAGAGTTACCTTCGAGGGTAAGTATAATGCCAATCCTGAAATTTCACCTGATGGGCGTTTCTTAGCGGTTGTGCATGGTAGCGGAGGTTTTCATATCGGTTTGCAGGATTTGTACAATAATGATTTCACCGTGCTAACAAACACCTTCTTAGATGAATCACCGACCTTTGCTCCTAATGGCGAAATGATTCTGTATTCTATGAACCGTGGTGGTAGTGGGCAATTGGCAGTAGTTGCGATTGATGGTAAGACCTCTCAGACTTTGAAAGTTAAAAATGGTGAAGTCAGAGAACCTGCCTGGGGACCTTACCTTACTAACTAGTTAACTTGAATAAACAACCCTTAAACCAGACATTTATCCTAGAGGCTAAATAAATGAAAAAATTACCCATTATTCTTGCTGTTTCAGCATCTGTTCTGCTAAGTGCTTGTAGCTCAACTCCAGATAGAAGCCCTGGTCAAGGTAGTGATTCTGAGGTTTCGAAAGATACTGCTCCGGGTTTAGGTGGTTCTTCTGGCAATCAAGGCCAGGAATCGGTTGAAGTAATCGGCGCAGGTCAGGGCGGCTCAGGAATGGCTGGTCAGGATATCTCTTCACCTAGTGGTTCTGATATGCGGATGGTCGATGTCAATACTATCTATGAGCCAGTAATCTACTTTGCTTATGACCAATTTGAGCTGGATCAGGAAGGAACTGACAATGTTCGTTACCATGCCGATATACTGATGGCTAACCCTCGCCAAAAAGTGACTTTAAGTGGTCACACAGATGAGCGTGGTACCCCTGAATATAACTTGGCTCTAGGTGAAAAACGTGCTAAATCAGTTGCTCAGGCAATGATGTTGTTTGGTATTGAAGAGAGTCGAATTGAAGTTTTGAGCCTGGGTGAAGAACAGCCTGCAGATGCTGCAAGCAACGAAACCGCTTGGCAAAAGAATCGTCGAGTCGAAATAATTATTAAATAGGGAATTAGGTATGCGTAATAGCTTGTCGACATTAACTGCAATGGGATTGGTTGCTAGCCTTGTTGTTCCCGCTTCTCTTGTTGTTCCTGTTTCTAATGTTCAGGCAGCTACGCCGACCCTTGACCAGCGGGTAAAACGAATTGAGCGAATGCTAGAAAACCCAGTTCTGCTGCAATTAAGTCGTCGTTTAGGTGAACAGCAGCGAGAGATTCAGCAATTGCAGGATGAAAATGATCGTTTAAAACGTCAGCTTAATCAACTAAAAACTGCGATCAATCAGCGCTATACAGAAACTGATGAACGGCTTAGTAAACTAGAAGGCGTTGAGCCGTCAGCAAAGCCGATAGAGACATCTTCAATGCAACAGGTTCCTAACAGCTTTGATTCAGCTTTGACTCCAGTTTCTGAGACAACAGAGTTAGTTAATACCGAATTAACAAATAATAATATTGCCCCTGTTACTGCAACTGTAGTAACTGAGGTGCCAATAATTGAACTTGATTCAGCTCCTGAAACTCCTAATAAAGAACCAGGAGCCGCTACTCAACAAATTAAAGCTCAAATTAAAGAGACCTCAGATTCTAAACAATCCGGGGTCGTTTCAACTGAGAGCAAGAATTTAACAGGCCCTATTAAAACTCGCCCGGCAAATGAAACTGAGAAACAAGAATATAAGCAAGCTTTTGCGCTGATGAAAAGCTCCAAGTATTCTCAATCAATTGCCGCTTTTGAGTCATTCTACAATAATTATCCTGATAGCGAACTAGCCAGTAATGCTGCTTACTGGGCAGGAGAAGCCTACTTGGTAAAAACTGAGCCTAAGCAAGCTTTGAGTGCATTTGAAAGGGTTTTGGAACTCTATCCAGACTCCCCTAAAATACCAGATGCTACCTTGCGTGCAGGTGATAGCTATGATCGCTTGGGTCAACGCCAGAAAGCGCTTGAACTCTATAATGAATTGATCAAAACCCGTCCCCACAGCCGAGCGGCCAAAAATGCCAAAAAGCGACTTGCAAAAAAATAGTGATCCAAACAATAAAGCAGTAGTGCTTCTTTCTGGAGGTCTTGATTCAGCAACTGTGTTGGCCATTGCAAAATCTCAAGGTTTTGAATGCCATACGATGAGTTTTGACTATGGTCAACGCCATAGGGCTGAACTCAATGCTGCGGAACAGCTTTCTTCTCTGCTTAAAGCTGCATCGCATCGAGTAATGAGTGTTGATATGCGTGCTATTGGCGGTTCTGCATTGACCGATTCGAGCATAGATGTTCCTACTGACGGCGTTGATAAAGAGGCCATCCCGGTTACCTATGTTCCTGCCCGAAATACCGTGTTTTTATCTTATGCTTTGGGATTGGCTGAAGTTTTACAGGCCTGTCATATTTTCATCGGTGTGAACGCTGTCGACTATTCAGGCTACCCGGATTGTCGTCCTGAATTTATTGATGCGTTTGAAAAAATGGCTAATCTTGCAACCAAAGCCGGGATTGAAGGTCAGAAAATGCATATTGAAACGCCTCTTATCCATCTAACTAAAGCAGAAATTATCAAGCAAGGTGTGGCAAATGGTGTTGATTATGGTTTAACTGTATCTTGTTATCAGGCTGACGATGATGGACGTGCCTGCGGTGTTTGTGATTCTTGTCGGTTACGTAAACAGGGCTTTGTTGATGCTGGTTTTTCTGATCCGACTAGATACCAGTCTGTCCCTTAATAAATCGGTCAAAATATGGTAAAAAAGCTTGCATGCAACTAGCAGGCTTGTATAATACGCCCCATTCCAAACGGGTCGTTAGCTCAGCCGGTAGAGCAGTTGGCTTTTAACCAATTGGTCGAGCGTTCGAATCGCTCACGACCCACCATTTTCTTTCAGTTTATTATCTGTATTCAGTTTGGATTTATCATACTATGGGTCGTTAGCTCAGCCGGTAG
>DBOI01000039.1:0-1616 GCA_002299245.1 Hydrogenovibrio sp. UBA650 | reverse complement strand
CACTTTTAATGCGATGGTCGAGCGTTCGAATCGCTCACGACCCACCATATTCCTAAACCCGTGTTGGCCTTAGTTAACACGGGTTTTTTGCTTTTTAAGTGGCTGAACCAATTAAATGAGTTCCGCTTACAATTCCAGCTCGTATCCAGTCAACAATGATTTTTTCTTGGTATTCATGCCAGTGCTGTATTTTTTCAAAGTCTTGCTGTTCAGTAATCCATTGATAGTGTTTTGCTTCTATTGTAGTTAATATTTGATACTGCATTTTCCAGTGATCTCGATAAACTAGGATCGCTTCTGGTTGAGCTTTTAAGGCTGTTGCTGTTTGGGGGCTAATTTGAGTGGAATCCATTTCTAACAGGCCTGAAACTTTGGTTGTAAACTGAAATAAATCAACACTTGGGTGCAGTTTAAAGCCAATTGTTGAACTTGGCTCGGTATGCAGCCGATTTAGGTCGGGTTCAGAAAAAACATCATCCCCTGCATAGTAGCCTTGTTCCAGTGCCCATTCCAGCTTGGCAAACTCTACCAGTTCAAGGTGTTTGTTTAACTCTGTAAGCGGTGGCAGGTCTTTAATAGCCATTTCCAGCCAATTTGGAAAACTCTCTCCATAGTGGTTTAAATTAGGGTCGGTTGGTGTAAAGTGGTAGACATAACCTTTCGCAAGGCCTGTGAAAATTGAATCGCCAAGCAGTTTGGCTGTAATAGGGTAGCTTATTCTCAGCGCATTAACATGAGCTGTAAGCACCGTGTCTTTATAAATTTCCAGTCGTTGTAAATCAACTAAATTATCTAGGGCGCTGTTTTCTTGGTTGGCAATTGGGTGAATGTCAGCTATGGCTGACCAAAATAGAGATTGAATTTTGTCGAGGTCATTCATTTTTAAGACCAGCGATGATGTACCTGATTTACTTTTTGCATTTCTGCATAAAGTACTGGCCATTCAGGAATGTCCGAATCCCATTCAATTAGGGTGGGGATAATGCCTCCTTGATTGAGAACCTGATCGTAAATTCTCCAAACTTCATCATAAACCGGACGGCTGTGAGTATCCAACAGAAACTCTTCACCATTTATTTCACGAGTTTCAAAGCCTGCCAAGTGCATCTCAACAACCCTGTTCCATGGTGTATTTTCGATATAGGCATTGATGTCTTCCCCGGTATTTTTATGCGAGACATAGATATTGTTAACATCAAACAAGATATTACAATCTGCCTCTTCAACCACTGCGGATAAAAATTCGGATTCGCTCAAGGTCGCATTTTTAAAGTTTAGATAGGTCGAGACATTCTCAATGGCTATTTTCTGTTGTAAAAAGTCCTGAACCTGTTGAATGCGTTTAGCAACATGTTTGACAGTCTCTTCATTATAGGGCAGAGGTAGTAGTTCATGGCTGTATTGTCCATGTACGGATGTCCAGCAGAGATGGTCAGAAATAACCCAGGGATCGATATCATCGGCCAGATTTTTAACTTGTTTAAAATAAGGGGCTGACCCAGATAACTAGTTCAGTTCTTTTTTAACCCATTGATTCAATTGTTTTATTTGAATCTTTGGGTCGCTGTTATTAAATCGCCAAGTACACTCTTTCAAAAAGAGGTGAAACTGAGCTC
>DBOI01000143.1:13190-23589 GCA_002299245.1 Hydrogenovibrio sp. UBA650 | reverse complement strand
TAAGGACTATCAGGCTGTTCTTGCATCAAGGTTAATGCTTCTCGAGAAACTTCTGCGAACTCACCTTCGTTAGCTGCTTTTTGCAATAAATCAAAGCTCATAGAGGCATTAGCAGCTGTTACATACTGATTGTTTTGCCACCAGCGCCAGCCGCCAAAAGCAATGACTACTACCAAGACAGCAGACAGTAGTTGCGTTCCATTCTGGTTCCACCATTTTTTAAAGGCTTCGATTTGTTCTTCTTCGGTTTCGTAACGACTCATTAGTTTTTAACCTTCAATTTTAAATATCAATTAAATTCTGATTTTAGTGTTTCAACAAGCTCGCTCCAAGCGATAAGCTTCTGTTCTGAATCAACTCTCAGCGGTTTCAGTGCAACGACTTTATCGCTGACCTCTTGGTCCCCCAAAACGACTGCAAAAGAGGCTCCAGACTTGTCAGCTTTTTTAAACTGGCTCTTAAAACTGCCACCACCGCAGTTCATTTGAACATTCAATTGTGGCAAACCATCGCGTAGCATTTCGGCAACAATCATCGCTGGACGAGTCACTTTCTCACCAACAGCAACTACATACAAATCTGGTTGCTCAGCGCTTGGCAATTTATCTTGATCAATCAATAGAGCCATTAGTCTTTCAATTCCCATTGCAAAACCAACAGCAGGTGTGCTTTTACCACCGATTTGCTCTACCAGACCGTCATAGCGACCTCCGGCACATACTGTACCTTGAGCACCCAGCTCAGTGGTAACCCACTCAAACACGGTACGGTTGTAGTAATCCAACCCCCTTACCAGGCTTGGGTTAACCAGATACTCAATTCCCAGATCGTCCAAGTGCTGTTTAACCTGTTCAAAGTGTTCGGCAGATTCATCATCAAGGTGGTCAATCAACTTAGGAGCGGCTTCAATCAGCTCTCTCATATCCGGGTTTTTAGAATCCAGAATTCGCAGTGGATTGGTATTTAATCGTCGTTGACTATCTTCATCCAGCTGACTCTGGTTTTGATTGAAGTATTCCACCAAAATGTCTCGATACTCCAAGCGAGCTTGTTGGCTTCCAAGCGAGTTTATTTGTAGCTCTAGATTCTCTAAACCCAGCTGTTCCCATAGACGCGCTGTAAGGATAATAAGTTCAGCATCAATGTCAGCCGAAGCTAATCCAAACACCTCAACACCAAACTGATGAAACTGACGGTATCGACCTTTTTGAGGTCTCTCATAGCGGAACATTGGCCCACTGTAATAGAGCTTTTGAATTTGATTGTGAGCCAAACCATTTTGGACTACAGCACGAACACAGCCAGCAGTACCTTCAGGACGTAGTGTCAGGCTGTCATCGTTACGATCTGCAAAAGTGTACATCTCTTTTTCAACAATATCGGTAACTTCACCGATAGATCGCGAAAATAGCTCGGTTTTTTCTACTATTGGTAAACGAATTGATTTGTAGCCATATTGCTGCATAACTCGCTCTGCAGCTTGAATTAAAGCATTAAAGGCTTCGGCATCTTCGCCGTATATGTCATTCATGCCTCTAATTGCTGAAATCTGTTGTCCCATTCTTGAATTTCTCTTATGTGTTACTTTTTTATAATTCTTTTAAATATTCAGATCAAAATTGACTGTTGATATGAGCGCCAATAAAACGATTAAGAACAGCAGATAAAACACAATCTTAGCCCATCTTCTGCTAAAAATTGGCTTGGCCAGTTTATAGCTATATCTCTCTACGGAGTGCAGATCAGATGCAACCCCAACGCCATCTGGAAAAGTGTTTTCATATGAACTTATGTCCAAATCAAGCAGATTGGCATAATTGCGGAGATAACCTCTTTCAAATGGGGTTAAATCTGCAATATTCTTTTCAATCTGTTCAAGTTTTTCTATCTGCTCAATTGAAAGGTTAAGCTTCTCTGCCACTTGGTCCAGAGACCAATCCAGGCTTTCCCGAGCTTGCTTTAACTCTTGAGCAATCGCATGGGTATCTGTTTTGGCTTCAAGCTCTGACATATCAATTTCCGATCTATGTTTAATTCACTTAGCTCTTAATCTGCTTGGCTTTAAAATCAACTCGATGCAGTGTGCGTTTGGTCCGATCTGAGACTTTTCCTGCAAGCTGCCCACAAGCGGCATCTATATCATCACCGCGAGTTTTTCGCACGGTCACATTTAACCCGCCTTGCTCTAAAATCGCCCTGAAGCGATGAATCGCATTGTTAGATGAACGTTTATAGTCCGTGTTTGGAAAGGGATTAAATGGAATCAAGTTGACTTTACAAGGCAAGTCCGCCAATAACTTAACCAGTTGCTGTGCATGTTCTGTTCTGTCATTAAACTTATCAATCATCACATACTCGACAGTGACATGTTTTTTACTGTTACCACCCTCGACAAAACGATACAAGCTTGGGATTAAAACTTCTAAAGGATATTTCTTATTAATCGGTACCAGAATATCACGCAGCTTATTGTTTGGAGCATGCAGTGAGATCGCCAGGCTAATATCCAGCTCCTGTTTAATTCTATCGATTGCGGGCACAACACCTGCGGTACTGATAGTCACCCGACGTTTTGACAGGCCATATGCAAAGTCGTCCATTAAAATTCTAGCGGTCGGAAAAGTATGGGTAACATTCAGCAATGGCTCGCCCATTCCCATGAATACGATATTGGTAATACGGCGCTCTTCTTTTGGTTTGCAACCAAGTGCCTTGTTAGCAACCCACATTTGAGCAACGATTTCCCAGTTTTCTAAATTCCGATTAAACCCCTGCTGCCCTGTAGAGCAAAAGGTGCATTCAAGTGCACAACCAACTTGCGAAGAAATACATAAGGTTCCTCGGTTTTTTTCCGGTATATAGACAGTTTCTACAGAATTTTGATTATCGACTTCCAACAACCACTTGATTGTGCCATCGCTGGAAACTTGCTCAGCAACAATCTTCGGTGTTCTGATCTGAGCTACCTGAGATAGTTTTTCGCGCAGCCCCTTGCCAAGATTAGTCATCTCAGAAAAATCGCTGATCCCAAACTGATGAATCCATTTCATGACCTGGCCTGCACGAAATGGTTTTTCACCTATTGATTTGAAGAACGCCTCCATTGCCTGGCGATCCATACCCAACAGATCAGTTTTCTGCTGTTCTGTTTTATCATCAGTTGCGGAATCAAATTCCACAATGGGGCTTTGCATTGCTAGTCCAGCCATAACTCTAAATCTTCTCGGAACTATTCACTTCTTGGACAGATTTCATCTGCCCGAAAAAAGTAATCGATTTCTCTGGCTGCACTTTCCGGTGAATCAGAACCATGTACAGAATTTTCTCTTAGCGAAAGGGCAAAGTCAGCACGGATCGTACCTGCATCTGCTTTTTCAGGATCAGTAACACCCATGATTTGACGGTTCAGGGCAATTGCATCTTCACCTTCAAGTACTTGGACAATGATTGGTCCAGAAGTCATGAATTCAACCAGGCCCTCGAAAAAAGGACGGCCTTGGTGCTCTGCATAAAAACCTTCAGCCTCGGTTCTGGAAAGGTGCTTCATTTTAGAAGCAACGACCTTCAAGCCATTATCTTCAAAACGCTGTATTATTTGGCCAATTAAATTGCGTTTAATGGCATCTGGCTTGATGATTGAAAACGTTCTTTGCATTGCGAAAAACCTATAGAAAATTTAATCGTCATATTCTAACAACTATTGCTAAGATTGCACAGTTGAAAGCGAGTAAATAGCCGAAAAATAAAAATAAATCCTGACTGATCAGCTAAAAAATATTGCCGTACGAATCCGCCAAAAACAAAAAACCCGGAAATATTCCGGGTTTTTAATAAAAATCTTAGTCTTTTCAAGCCATTAAACGGTAAAGGATTCTCCGCAACCACAACTGTCTTTTACATTCGGATTCCTAAAATCAAACCCTGAATTCAGAAGACTTTCCTGAACATAATCAATTTCCATACCATCAATTCGTTCCAAGCTTTCTGCATCTACCACAACTTTAACGCCATAACTTTCAAATACCGAATCATCTTGATTTATTTCGTCAGCATAATCGACTTCATAGGCAAAACCAGCACAGCCACTAACCTTAGTGGAGACTCTAAGCCCTTCGCCATGCCCTCTTTTCTGCAACATTTCTCTGACTCTGCCAGAGGCAGACTCTGTTAAAGTGACCGCCATTTGTTTTAAAACCTATCCAAAATTGACTTGCTTGATAACATTCGTCTCTTTGTTATCAACTACATCTTGAAGTGTAATACTTTTGAGGAAAGTTTCAATGGTAAAACTCAAAGAAGTCCAGAGTTCGTGAGATAAACACTCTTCGCCGCCATTACAATTTGCAGCGCCGCCACATTTACGGATATCAACACTCTCATCAACCGCATGAATAATATCTCCGATCGAGATGCCATTAGCAGAACGACTTAAGCGATATCCGCCCCCAGGACCGCGAGCACTGGACACCAGACCAGCTTTTTTAAGTTTTGAAAACAGTTGTTCTAGATAGGACAGTGAGATCCCTTGTCGTTCAGATATCAAAGATAAAGTAATTGCCCCTTTATCTTGATTTAAAGCAATATCAATCATTGCTGTAACGGCGTATCGACCCTTCGACGTCAGTTTCATTGTTTTACCCAATATTATAATATTCCGCAGAATTATATAATAACCAAGTAAAACACTCAAGAATGATTAATCAAAGGCAAAGCTTGCAGTTAATCACTTTTTTTCTTTAGATGCGCAGCTTGCTCAGGATCTTCGGGTTCAAGAATAACATCGTCCAAATCGGGCAACTTCATATCAATTGATTCACCCGTGACCTCTGCCAGACTTTTGGCCATTTTTTCTAGTTTCTCGTCCTGAACCTGGATATGATCCAACAAGCTGTAGATCGCTTTCTCGACAGGGTCTGCCATCTCTTGACTAACACCATAAGCATCAAAACCAATTTTTTCAGCCATTTTTGCCCGACGTTTTTGCTGCTCATCGGTATTAGGATTAACTTTTCTTCCAGGAATCCCAACTACAGTTTCCCCTACTCCAACAGCTTTAACGACTACTGCGTTAGAGCCTATCCGCGCATCATTGCCAATCTCAATCGGGCCTAATACTTTCGCCCCAGCGCCGACCACGACACCATCACCCAAGGTTGGATGGCGCTTGCCTTTTTGCCAGGATGTCCCACCGAGGGTAACACCATGATATAAAGTACAGTCATCTCCAATCTCAGCAGTTTCACCAATCACCACGCCCATTCCATGGTCTATAAAAAAGCGCTGTCCAATTTTTGCTGCTGGGTGAATTTCAATCCCTGTAAACCACCTGGCAAAGCCAGAGATAAAACGTGCCAGCCATTTTAACTTCAACTTCCACAAGCCATGCGCTAGACGATAAAAAAGCAGTGCATGCAGACCTGGGTAGGTCGTCAAAACCTCAAAGGTATTTCTAGCTGCAGGATCTCTATCAAACACACAGTTAATATCAGATCTTAAACGTTTAAACATCTCTCATTTCTCTATTTAAATAGTATCGACTATTTATTTTCTGCGGCTTCTGCTGGATTTATCCCGGCTTTTCTTTGAGCCGCAGTTAAAATTCCTCTAAGAATATCAATCTCTTTCACATCCAACTGTGAGCGATTAAATAATCGGCGCATCCTTCTCATAAAACGCGCATTTTTACTCGGGTCTAAAAACTCAATATCTTGTAAGGCCTGGTAAAGGTGATCATAAAACCCTTCGAGCTGTTCGGTCGTCGCTAGTTTATGACGGTAGCCCTTGTTGTGAACCGATTCAATTTGAGTTGCCATCAAGCACTCATAGGCGAACACTTGAACTGCCGCCCCAATATTCAGTGAGCTATAAGTTGGATTAGTTGGAATATGTGCCAGATAATGACACTTATCCAGCTCTGCATTACTCAGCCCCGAATCCTCGCGACCAAATACCAGAGCAACCTCTCCGTCTTCAATTGTTTGCAAGGCAAGTTCAGCCGTCTCTCTTACATCCAACTGTGGCCAAGAGACTTTGCGCAAACGAGCGCTCGCACCTACAACAACCTTTGTGCCTTGAATCGCTTCATCCAAACTTTCTACAACTCTAGCTTGATCAAGTACATCGGTTGCACTTGAAGCTCGAGCTGAAGCAACTTGACTGGGAAATTCTTTGGGGTTTACCAACACCAACTGACTTAATCCCATATTTTTCATTGCCCTAGCAATCCCGCCAATATTGCCGGGGTGTGAGGTTTCGACCAACACTATGCGAATTTTTGCCAGGCCAGGATCCAGCCGGTAATCTTCAATCATCGCCATTTTCCGTTATAATTCTCTGCGGTCAACGCCGCTTTGACAATCGGCGAATCTCAGTTATTTAAAAAAAAGCTATTTTAACCGTTCACAGTCAATTAGTCTGCCCTGAATCATAATCGAGCAGAAATGTGTCTATTACTCAAGGATCTATTTATTATGCAACCTCTTCTTAATATCGCCACCCAAGCAGCCCGTAGTGCAGGTCAGAAGATTCTCGGCCACCTAGATGATATTGACAAACTAAATATTGAACACAAAGGCAAAAATGATTATGTCAGTGAAGTCGACAAAGAGGCTGAGATAACCATTATTCAGACCATCAAAAAATATTATCCAGACCATCACATCTTTGCAGAAGAAAGCGGCGAAGACAATTCTGCGGAGAATCGATCGCAAACTCGATGGATTATTGACCCATTAGATGGCACAACAAATTTTCTGCACCAGTTTCCACAGTTTGCAGTCTCTATAGCAGTTGAAGTAAAAGGTCGTTTAGAACACGCCTGCATCTATGATCCAACTCGAGACGAAATGTTCTCAGCTAGCCGCGGCGAAGGCGCCACTTTAAACAACCGCAGAATTAGAGTTAGCCAACAGAAAACACTTGATGATGCGCTGCTGGCAACCGGATTTCCATACCATGACTTTGGTTACTTAGATGCCTATATGGAGAGCTTTAAAGCCTTTATGACACAAACTGCTGGGATACGTAGACCGGGGTCTGCTGCTCTCGATCTAGCCTATGTAGCTTGTGGTCGAGTGGATGGCTTCTGGGAGATGAATCTTAAGCCTTGGGATATTGCCGCTGGCGCACTTTTAATTCGTGAAGCTGGAGGCCTGGCAACTGATTTTCAAGGTGGAGACAACTTCCTGAAAAGTGGAAACATAATTGCGTCTAATACCAAACTTTACAAACATATGGCACAGACTATTGGCAAAACTATTCCACAAGACCTTCGTAAATAAGTAGATCTTAGAAACAAAGCGACATCAATACCGCATCCTCTTTGCAGGCCACTAGTTGCTGTCGCTCTTCATCCCAGCTCTGGTCTCGATAATAAGCTTTTCTAAGTCCATCTTCAGAAAAACCAAACTGACTATAAAGGTTGCGTGCAGCGAGATTTGACACTCGAACTTCAAGCATGGCAATCTCATAGTTGCTCGCTTTGAGGACCCTGATAACTTCTGCTAAGGCTTGGCGAGCAACCCCTTTGCGCTGAAATGCTGGAGAAACGCAAAAGTTAAGAATGTGAGCTTCGTTCAAAACAGGGAGAATACAACAATATCCCAATACAGCATCTTGACGATTACAGAATAGATAATTAAGCCCTTGGTCGAGACTCTTTTCAAATCCCTGAAGACTCCACGGAAATTGGTAGGCCTGCTGTTCAATCTCATAAACGACCGTTAGATCGGATTCATCCATCGAACGCATATAACTGAATTCTTGCAAATCCACTTACTAGCCTCTACGCAAATACTCTACTAGTTAACAAACTGCATAACAGATTCATAAAAACCTTTTTTGGCATGAGGATCAGACAACATAGACTCAAAATCAGGCACTTCAATTACTTGAACGCCATCAACCAATTGCTCGGCTATTGCATGATCCGCATCCATGGTCAACACCCACTCAACCCCTGATTCAATGACCTCTTCAATGGTAGATAGCACCATACCTTCAGAAACCAAGTGGTCAAGATCGTAAAAAACCGTTTGAAAGTCTTGCCAGCCAAAGGCAAACACTATGTTTTGCCAAAGCTGCCAGGCCTCTTCGTCTTCATTTTCCCAAATCAAATCAAGACCTGAACCTAAAACAACAACAGTATTATGTAATATGTTGTTGTTTGACTGTTTATCAGTTATAACGGCTTGATTAACAGCCAAATTTTCTAAGTTTTCAGACTTTGAAGACAGACTTTGATTGGTGATACCGAAAGTAGTTTGCTCAGGCGACTCAGTGCTGGAAACTTGATCATCAATAGGTTGATTAGAGTCAGGCGCATCGCTCGTTTGTAAGCCTAAAGCTTCTTCGGCAGAAGCTTTACTCGACTTTCTAGTCAGCCCGGCAAATAGATCCGAATCACGGACTATCCAGCTTGTACCACCTAGCATGGAAAATAGTTGAGATGAATTCTTGAGCTGCGCCATTTTAGTAATACTTAGAGATTCAAAGAATCTTTTATTAAACCGGTGCTTGAGGGTGAGCTTTTGAGCCGTCAGTCAGCAGTTTATTTAAAGCGTTAATGTAAGCTTTCGCTGAGGAGGTGACGATATCGGTATCAGACCCTTGTCCATTTACAATACGACCAGCCTTCTCAAGACGAACAGAGGTCTCTCCTAATGAGTCAGTACCATCGGTGACATTGTTAACTGAATACAACTGAAGGCAGGCATCAGACTCAACAAGAGACTCAATGGCTTTAAAAGCAGCATCAATAACACCGCTACCAGAAGCCAATGCACTAGCTTCATTACCATTTATCCAGAGAGTCACCTCTACTTGCGGATTTTCTCCCGTCGCAGTTGACGCTTTTAAGGAAACTAAACGATAACTAACATTTTCAACTCGCTGGATATTTTTATCTGTAACCAGTGATTGCAGATCTTCATCATAAATCTCATGTTTTCGATCTGCTAACTCTTTAAAACGGATAAATGCCTCATTAAGTTCCAACTCGGTTTCAAACTCAATTCCCAACTCTTCAAGCCTGGTTTTGAATGCATTGCGACCTGAGTGCTTACCCAACACCATTCTATTAGTGCTCCAGCCCACATCCTCAGCCAGCATAATCTCATAGGTTTCACGGTGCTTTAAAACCCCATCCTGATGAATTCCAGACTCGTGTGCAAAAGCATTGGCTCCAACAATTGCTTTATTCGGTTGCACGGCAAAACCTGTAATATTAGAAACCAAGCGAGAAGCATTGACGATTTCACGAGTGTTAATTCGAGTGTCTACATCAAAAATATCCTGGCGGGTTTTTACCGCCATCACGACTTCTTCTAAAGCAGTATTTCCAGCTCTTTCCCCAAGGCCATTGATAGTACACTCGATCTGCCTAGCTCCATTTCGAACTGCGGCCAGAGAATTGGCTGCTGCCATGCCTAAATCATTATGACAGTGAGCTGAAAAAATCGCTTTATCAGAGTTTGGAATGTTCTCTAGTAAATTATGGAATAACTGACCAAACTGATGAGGCATGTTATAACCCACAGTATCAGGAATATTGATGGTTGTTGCACCGGCATCAATCGCTGCTTCAATAACTCTACATAAAAAATCTAGTTCAGAGCGCCCCGCATCTTCTGGAGAGAATTCAACATTGTCGGTAAAATCCCGCGCTCTTTTTACTGCCCAAACAGCTTTATCTACTACTTGATCAGGCGACATCCTCAACTTCTTTTCCATATGAATAGGAGAGGTAGCAATAAAGGTGTGAATGCGTCCTGAATTGGCTGCCTTAATCGCTTCACCAGCACGTGCAATATCAGTCTCCACTGCACGAGCCAAACCACAAACAGTACTGTCTTTAACGACAGAAGCAACAGCTTGCACAGATTCAAAGTCACCATCACTTGCCGCAGGAAAACCTGCCTCAATAACATCAACACGCAACTTTTCTAACTGCTTGGCAATGCGGACTTTTTCTTCCTTGGTCATTGATGCGCCAGGACTCTGCTCACCATCTCTTAGGGTGGTATCAAAAATGACTAAATGGTCTGCCATGATTTTTCTCGACCTCTTGTTATTTATCTTGGTTTGTCTGATCTTGTGTTTTTTTGTCTTCAGCACTATCTATATTTTCAGTCTCTTTCGAAACCTCAGCTTTATTAGTTTTTCGCATCTCTCGAGTTTTCTTTAAGGTCAGAAGCGTCAGCACTGGACCAGAAACGGCATAGCTAAGGAATATTAAGAATAGAATCATTGCTGGCTTGATGGTAATGACAACAAACACGAGTACCACAAGCAATAAGGTAACAAATGGAACCTTATCTTTTAAATTGAGTTCTTTAAAAGAGTGAAAACGAGTATTACTTACCATCATCACACCAGCAAAAAGAGTGACTATTAGAGCAAA
>DBOI01000143.1:8938-12780 GCA_002299245.1 Hydrogenovibrio sp. UBA650 | reverse complement strand
GGGCTCGGCAGACCTTGAAAATATCGTTTATCAGCAATCCCAACTTGAGTATTAAAACGAGCCAGGCGCAAAGCTGCTGCAACTGTATAAATAAATGCAATTAGCCAGCCAAGCTTACCAAAGTCAACTAAAGCCCACTGAAATATCAGAAGTGCGGGCGCCAAACCAAATGAGATCATATCCGACAAACTATCGTACTCAGCGCCGAAAGCGCTTGTAGAGTTTGTCATTCGAGCTATTCTTCCATCTAATCCATCAAGAACCATTGCAATAAAAATAGCAATCGCGCCAAGTTCAAAATCCCCTTTAATTCCTGCTATAACCGCATAAAAACCTGCAAACAGAGCACCGGTGGTCATAAGGTTTGGCAGTAAATAAATACCTCGATCAAAAGGTTTCATACTAATATTTCTCTCAAATATTTCTAAATTGAGCTTATTCTATCAGCTATCAACATCCAGACTAGAGAATAGTGTATCGGATAAACCTAATAATTCGAGCTCTAATACCAACACATTAAAAGCCATTTTATTTCCATTATTCAATAGATATATGTGACCTCTAATCAATATAATAAAAAATCATTAAAAGAAAACAGTGGTCGTTAAATGCAATTAAATCCACGAAAGTATTTTCGTATTTTCCTACTAGCAGGTTTAGTAAACCTTGCCGCAGCAAGTGCAATCGATGCAAATACAGCGGAATTACCCGACCTTGGTTCACCAGATCTAGTCCTTTACGACCGCAGCACCGAAGAGAAGCTCGGGAGAGCGTTTGTCGTATCCTTACACAAAGGTTACAACCTCTTTGAAGACAGAGACACCAATCAATATATCCGTGATCTCGGCCATAGAATTGCAGGCCACACTGGAACTAATAGAAACTTTACTTTTTATGTGATCGATGATTTGAGTATTAATGCATTTGCTGGCCCAAATGGAGTCATAGGTATCCACACAGGATTAATTCAAGCAGTCAGAACCGAAGATGAGTTAGCCGCTGTCATTGCCCATGAAATATCCCACGTCACTCAAAATCATCTGTCCAGACGATTTGACTATGCCAATAACCATGGAAACTTAAATTCGCTTGCAACAATCATTGCAGCAGTATTAATAGGAATGCAAAACCCTGACGCCGGTATGGCAACAATGATGGGGGGAATGGGCTTGAACATTCAGAACCAACTAAAAAACTCAAGAATACATGAAAAAGAGGCTGACTCGATAGGCATCAAGCTTCTTCATCAAGCAGGTTTTGATCCTCATGCTATGGGTGATTTTTTTGGCAGACTGTCAAAAGCAAGCAGTATAAATTCATTTCAAACCCCTGAAATTCTTCGCACCCATCCAATATCCGAAAAAAGACTTGCAGAGGCAGAAAATCGTGCACGCCAATTGAACAAGAAGGAGATTACTAAAAACTCTGTGGATTTTGCTCTTATAAAAATCAAAACGGCAAAGAACTATGAAACCAAAGTAGAGATGGACAGGCCACTAAGCAAAAACGAACGTTGTTACTTACTGTCTCATTCTGAAACTGCCAAACAAACTAGTAAGTGTTTACGCCAGCTGGCTTTTGAAGACAACACAACTCCAATATTCTTCTTAGAGTATTTATCAAAGATAGAAGAACTAACAAAGCATCAGCGAAATAGAATAGATAAAAGAGCGCACTTCTTACTAGAACTATTCCCGCAAAACCAATCTTTACTCATTGGCTATGCCAATTACTTAGCTGAATACGAAACCAACCTTGAAGCCATATCAATACTAGAACAACAACAGGATATGCTTCTGTATCAATCCAATACGCATAAACGATTATCGGAACTCTATTCCAAAAGAAAGCAAAGTGCCCACGCATATTTTTATCTTGCAAAGGCAAATATTGAAATCGGCAATTTAGCTAGGGCTAAACACTATCTGGAGCAGAGTAAAAAAGCAAAATACAAGGCGGATAAAAGACTTTCCGCTAAAATCGCGTCATTTGAACAAAAACACCGTAACCTATTGATTAAAAAAGAGAATAACAAATAACCACTTACTGGTATAAAAAAATATTGCACATTGATTAAATATTGCTATTGAAGTTCATGTGTAAAATCCTTGCGTTTATATGTTTACTGGGTAAGCTTACAAATTAAAGAGCGATCTCTTTTGATTACAAATAATATCCCAAATAATAATGGGGACGTCGAAAGACTCTTTAGCGAGGAGAAGAATGATGAATTCTAAAATGAAGCAACTGTTGTCTGCTTTGGCTATTACCGGTTTGGTAGTTTCAGCGCCTGCAACTTCAGTTCAGGCTGCTGAAAAAGCGGCATCACCTATTGAAGTAGGAAAAAAATTGGCTTATAGCCGATCTAAAGGTAACTGTCTTGCCTGCCATATGGCTGGTGATGGACAAATGCCTGGGACAATTGGACCTCCTTTGGTAGCGATGAAGATCCGTTATCCAGATAAGCAAAAGCTGTACAATAAAATTTGGGGTACTAAAGATCATATGGTACCACATAGTATGATGCCTGCATTCGGTGGAAACGGCATCTTAAGTGACGATGAAATCAGCAAAATTGTTGATTATATTTACACACTTTAAATAATTATTAATAAACTTAAATTTGGAGTTTAAATCCTTATGAAACGTAGATCTTTCCTTAAAGGAACTCTAGCAACTGGTGCTGCAGCTGTAGCTGTTAACGCTGGTCTACTTACCCCTAACACTGTTCTTGCTGCATGGAATGAAAAAGCTTTCGCAGCAAAGACTGTTGATGATGCTATTACCGGAACCTATGGTTCAGCTGGTACAACAGATTCTGGTGACATTAAGCTTAAAGCTCCTGCTATTGCAGAAAATGGTGCGGTAACTCCTGTTACTATTGACGCATCTGCAATCGACGGCGTTGAATCTATCTCTATTTTAGCTAGTAAAAACCCACAGCCAATGGTTTGTGAATATTCATTTGCAGGTGCAGCCAAAGGTTACGTTTCTACACGTATCAAGATGGGTGAAACTATGAATGTCATCGCTGTAGTTAAAGCTGGCGGCAAGCTACTTAAAGCACAGCAAGAAGTTAAAGTAACAATCGGTGGTTGTGGTGGTTAATCACCACTGAAATTACTTAATTTCAAACAACGATAATAGTTTAAAAGGATAAAAAAAATGTCTATCAAAATCAGAATGCGTGGTAAGTCAAAAGGTGGCGTAGCTGAAATTAAAGCTCTAATCAAGCACCCAATGGAAACTGGTATTCGTATGAACAAGAAAACTGGTAAGCCATATCCGGCTAAATACATTGACATGGTTGAAGTATCTGTAAACGGTACTAAAGCAGTTGATGCTCAGTGGTCTGGTGCAGTTTCTGCGAACCCTTACATGGCTGTTAAAGTTGCAGCTAATAAAGGTGATGAAGTTTCGGTTTCTCTTAAAGACAACCAAGGCGACAAAGGTACTGCTTCAATCAAAGTTAAATAATTGAAGCTATCTTTAAGTGCCTATCATTTTGATAGGCACTTTAAAAAATACAATATATAAAAATACAATTTAGATTTAGCTCTCGGACGGAGGATTAGTAATGAAAAAGTCAGTGCTAATCGCCTTATCACTAGGCGTAACAGTAACCGCCGCTTCAACATCGGCAATAGCTGTTGATCCAGAAACGGATCGTCAACAAATCGTTGATTTCTTCAAGGCAAAAAACCCAAAGATTACCCCTGAAGAATACATCAATGGTGCATATATTTATAATGCAGACAAGTTTATGCAGTGGGAAGCTGCAGAAGAATTCCCCCCTTATTTAGATGCTGTAGACGCTGGTGAAGCGGCTTGGAACAAAGACC
>DBOI01000143.1:0-8569 GCA_002299245.1 Hydrogenovibrio sp. UBA650 | reverse complement strand
AAAGACCCAACAAGTGGTTACAATTGAAGGTGATATCAACAAGTGCAGAACCGATAATGGCCTCAAAGCACTTAAATGGAAGAAAGGTACTCTAGCACAAATCAGTGCCTATCTTGCATACAATGCTCGCGGACAGACAATCAATGTAAAAATTGAGAGTGAAGGTGCTCGTAAAGCATATGAAGATGGACGTAACTTCTACGTTCAGGACCGTGGTCAACTAGGTCTTTCATGCGCCAAATGCCACACTTACAACGCTGGACGTAAAGCACGTTCTAATATTCTATCGCCTCAATTAGGGCACACGACACACTTCCCTGTGTTCCGTGCTAAGTGGCAGAATCTTGGTACACTTCACCGTCGTTATGGCGGATGTAACAAAAACATGCGTGCTAAACCAATGAAAGCTCAAAGTGAGACTTACCGTAACTTAGAGTTTTTCCAAGCCTATATTTCGAACGGTTTGGAAATCAATGGCCCTGGTTACCGTGAATAATTCAGATAAAATCTGAAGCTAATAAAAAACCCAGCTAAGCTGGGTTTTTTTATGCTTCGGAAAAAAATTAACAGTGCAAATAATTCCGCCTATTAAATCAATCCATTTCTAGCATCTGCTCGCCCTCGTACAACCAATCAAAGCCCTGACGAACCCAGTTCTCTATGCGAATCATTAGCTCTGCATCATTTAAGCCCATCTTTTGTGCAATAAGAAAAACCTTGTCCTGCTCTTCTTTGCCGAAATGGCCATCTTTATAGGAAAGCTTAATTAGTTCCTGGAGGGTTATGATTTTCGAGGTTTTGGTGTCTAACTGCGTTAAATGATCATCAATGCTGATTGCAGCCTTATTTAAATCAAACTCAATTCCATAAGCCGAACTAAAGTCTTTCAGGTACATAATCTCTTCTTCAGAAATATCGTTATCTGCTGCAGCTAGATTTGCTGCCAAATCAAATACAACTTGGCGCTGCGCCTGAGTTAATTTATCTGCAAACATCTTAGTTCTCCAAACACGTTATTTATTTTCAATTTGGTCTACGTTGCGAACCGCACCAAAAGCAGCACTCGTTGTCATCGCTGCGTAAGCACGTAGCGCCGAACTAACACGTCTCTCTCTTGGCAATTCTGGCTTCCAAGCATGAGAGGCACCTTTAGCTTCCATTGCTTCACGACGCTTCTCAAACTCTTCGTCCGATACTTTAGCATTAATCGCTCGATTAGGAATATCTATTTCAATCAAATCCCCTTCCATTACCAGACCGATATTACCACCCTCTGCCGCTTCAGGAGAAGCGTGACCAATAGAGAGTCCAGATGAACCACCAGAGAAGCGTCCATCAGTCAATAAAGCACAGTACTTACCCAAACCTTTAGATTTTAAATAACTGGTTGGGTAAAGCATTTCCTGCATACCAGGCCCTCCTTTTGGGCCTTCATAACGGATAAGAACCACATCACCCTTGTTAATCTGGTCACCCAGTATCGCATCAACCGCAGCATCCTGGCTTTCAAAAATACGAGCAGGACCTGTAAATACTCGGATGGTAGAGGTCGGAATACTCGTGGTATATTCCAACACGCTCACTTCCAACATACTCTCATCAACACCAGCCGTTTTAACAATACAACCATCTCGAGCAATATTACCTTTTAATACAGCTAATCCACCGTCTTGAGTATAGGCATGTTCAACGGAACGAATACAACCGCCCTTTTCATCAGCATCAACGGTTTTCCAACGCTTATCCTGACTAAAGGCCTCTTTAGTTCGTACATTTCCTGGTGCAGCTCTAAAGAACTTATGCACCGCCTCATTATCTGTGCGGCGGATATCCCATAGCTCCAAAGCAGCACCCATCGAGGAAGCATGTACCGTATGGACATCACGATTAATCAGCCCGCCTCGATCTAGTTCACCTAGAATTCGAAAAATCCCACCTGCACGGTGTACATCTTCCATATGGTATATCTTAGAATTTGGCGCAACTTTAGATAGACAAGGAACACGGCGAGAAATCTCATCCATGTCTTGCATTACAAACTCAACTTTGGCCTCGTGAGCAATTGCCAACAGATGAAGAACAGTATTGGTTGATCCTCCCATCGCAACATCCAATGCCATCGCATTTTGGAATGCTTCGTAAGTAGCAATTGATCTTGGTAGAACCGTCTCATCGCCATCTTCGTAATAAGCTTTGGTAATTTCTACAATTCGGCGCCCTGCTTCCTCAAACAGGTGCTTACGGTCTGCATGTGTCGCCAGAGTACTTCCATTCCCAGGAAGAGCCATACCCAAAGCCTCGGCTAGACAGTTCATAGAGTTCGCAGTAAACATTCCTGAACATGAACCACAAGTTGGGCAGGCAGAAACCTCAACCGCTTCAACATCTGAATCAGAACAGGAATCGTCGGCAGCCATGACCATTGCATCAACCAAATCGAGTTTAATGCCCTCACCTCCTAGAACCGTTTTTCCAGATTCCATCGGCCCTCCTGTCACGAAGATCGTCGGAATATTCAGGCGCATAGATGCCATCATCATTCCAGGAGTAATCTTATCGCAGTTAGAAATACAGATAAGTGCGTCTGCACAGTGCGCATTACACATATACTCAACTGAATCGGCGATCAAATCACGTGAAGGTAATGAATACAACATGCCATCATGTCCCATTGCAATTCCATCATCAACTGCAATGGTATTAAATTCTTTTGCCACACCACCCGATTCTTCAATCACTCTGGCAACCAATTGCCCCAAATCTTTCAGGTGAACGTGCCCAGGTACAAACTGGGTAAATGAGTTAGAGACAGCAATAATCGGTTTTCCAAAATCTTCTGTTTGCATCCCCGTGGCGCGCCATAAAGCGCGTGCTCCCGCCATGTTTCGACCATGTGTACTTGTTTTTGAACGATATTGAGGCATTAAATACTCCTTATTTCAGCGCAAGTGACCAAAATGCGCTTTCGACTTTGCCTGCCTGACTGTTATACTTACAAAAATTTAAATTAATCAGCTATTTTCTCATATTCATGAAGCAATCTGAATTAGATTTTATAAATACATTGCGGCAATCTTCGCATTACATCGAACAACACAGGGGTAAAACTTTTGTTATCTACATCCCCGGAGAGTTTTCGAGGTCTGAGAATGCCTTGATTGAATTGTCCCAAGATATCGGTCTGATGCACAACCTTGGAATCAAAGTTGTTCTTGCAATGGGTGCCTCACCTCAGCTTGATGAAGCCTTTGCCGATGCCGGGTTATCTTCTAGTTTTCACAAGAAGCTTAGAATTACAGCAACAGAACATCTGAGCGTTTTTCAGCAGACTATCGGTCTATTGAGAAGTCAATTAGAGGCTGTCTTTAGCCGTGCCAACCGTCAACAAGGTACCGAACTGACTATGGTATCCGGAAACTGGGTAATCGCCCAACCTAAAGGGGTAGTTGATGGTATAGATTTTCAACACACAGGCAAATTGAGAAAAATCCGATACCAAGCAATATCAGACTGTTTAAGTGCTGGCCAAGTGACACTTTTAACGCCAATTGCTTACACTCTAACAGGCGAAGTTTTTAACCTTAATACGCTTGAACAGGCTTGCGAAGTCGCTTCAGCTATAAAAGCAGATAAACTGATGGTGTATGCCTCGAATCAACAATTAACAGGCTTGCCAAAACAGCTCAGTGTTCCTCAAGTTAAACAGATCATGTTAAGGCCTGTAAATTCTGAACAGCAGGTAATGCTGGAACAGGTTACTAATGCAAATAGCCACGTTAAGCGTATTCACTTGATCAACCAAAACAACCCAAATGCACTACTGCTTGAGCTTTTTTCAAGGGATGGTTCAGGAACACTTATTTTCAGTGACCGCTACCACCAGTTAAGAGCCGCGACAATTGAAGATGTTGGTGGCATTCTCAGTATGATTGAACCACTTGAACAGTCAGGCATCCTAGTAAAGCGATCTCGAGAAAGGCTAGAGCTTGAAATCGACAATTTTATCGTTATTGAACGCGACCAACTCATTATTGGATGTGCAGCACTGTATCCAGTAAATTCTGACAGTCAGGAATTAGCTTGTCTAGCTGTTCACCCTGATTATCAAGGCCAGGAACTTGGCAGTGAACTACTAAAAGCTATCGAGGCCTCCGCTAATCAACAAGGTGTTAAGCAACTGTTTTTACTGACCACTCACACCCATCACTGGTTTATCGAGCATGGCTTTACATTGGCCGAGGTTGAAGTACTGCCTGAAGAGAAACAATCGCTCTACAATTTTCAACGCCAATCTAAGGTACTGGTAAAAAATTTATAGCATTGCTAAGAACCAACAAACTAAAGCCCCCTATGAACCAAGAGTTACAAAACCAAGAGATTCAAGTTAATCAGATTAAAGATCGTTTTAGAGGTTACTTACCAATTGTGGTGGATGTAGAAACTGCCGGCTTCAATGCTGAAACTGACGCCTTGCTGGAAATGGCGATAGTAACAGTCAAAATGGACTCCCAAGGTCAACTTTATAGAGACAAAACCTTTGACCGTAACATTCTGCCTTTTGAGGGAGCCAACCTGGAAGAGAGCGCTCTTAAGTTTATTGGTATGGAAGACCCTTTTCATCCGTTTCGCGAGGCGATTCCGGAAAAGCAAGCCTTAATAGAGCTATTTGAACCGATCAATAAATTACTCAAAGAGACTGAGTGTAGTCGGGCAATATTAGTTGGTCATAACGCTTTCTTTGACCTGAACTTCGTTTTGCAGGCTGCCGAAAGAAACAGACTAAAATGCCCTTTTCATAAGTTCAGTACCTTTGATACAGTGTCGATGGGAGGACTAGCTTACGGCCAAACGGTACTTGCTAAAACAGCTATTGCCGCCGGAATTGAATGGGATAATAATCTAGCGCATTCGGCGGTTTATGACACCGAACGCACAGCGGATATTTTTTGCAAAATTGTCAATCAATGGCCACTGTTTATGGCCGAAAAACAACAAGTTGACTAAGCGTTATTCTCAGCATGTTTGGCATTAGCTTCAGCCATCATCTTCTGAAGGTCACCAGCCTCTGCTAACTCAAGCGTAATATCGCATCCGCCCTGTAGCTCGCCATCGACATAAAGCTGCGGAAATGTTGGCCAGTCTTGATATTTAGGCAGGTGCTCAAAAATGGCGGCATCGGCAAGAACATTCACAAAAGCAAACTTTTCGCCGGTATTAGCAAGCGCCTGTGCTGCTTGACTTGAAAAACCACACGAGGGCATCTGTGGTGTTCCTTTCATATATAAAACAACTGGGTTATTAGAAACCTGACCATGGATTCTTTCTAACGTTTCTTTTTCAACCGGATCTTGATTTTCCATTTCTTTTTTCCTTAGTTCTTCTATCTAGACAATCTTGAGTATTTTACTTGGTTATAGGCTTTTGTCTACATGCTTTTGCAACCAGAACTCAAGCAGTGCAGCATGCCAAAGCTTACTTCCCTGAATAGCAGTAAAGGATTCGGGTGCCTCCGGGTTTTCCAATAGACGTTGAAGTTTTTGCTGATTAAAAATGCCTCTTGCCTGGGCTTGAGGAGAGGTCAACAATCTACGCATAAACTCAAAGAATTCACCACGTACATATTTTAAAGCCGGCATTGGAAAAGCAACTTTAGGCCTGTCAATTACTGCATCCGGCAAGAGACCACGGGCAATTTCCTTAAGAATATACTTACCTTGATTTTTTATTTTCAATTCAGCAGGAGCAGCCATAGCAACTTCAACTAGAGCATGATCCAAAAAAGGCACTCGGGCCTCAAGCCCCCACGCCATGGTCATGTTGTCTACGCGCTTGACAGGGTCATCAACAATCAAAGTGGTAACATCGAGTCTTAATACCTGATCGAGGAAAGTATCCGCACCTTGCTCGGTCAACCGATCTCCAATATAGAGAGAGGTTACATCGTGCGTATGGTATTCAGGATTGATCACCTCAAGCCATTCTTGGTGAGATCGATCAAAGTAATAAGGAGCAAATGCATTTACTGCCTGCTCATGGCTTTGTGAATCAATATTTTTGCCTGCTTCAGCCATCAGCGGATACCAGAAGTAACCACCAAAAACCTCATCCGCACCTTGGCCGGACATTACCACTTTGACATCTTGCGAGACTTTTTCAGACAAAAGATAAAATGCAATGGCATCCTGTCCTACCATCGGCTCAGCCATTGCACTAATTGCTTCGTGTAATCTCGGCAAGACATCATCGTTTGAGATCAGGTATTTTTTGTGATCAGTTTGGAAGTGCTCAACCACCATATCAGAATATTCAAACTCATTACCGCTCTCCTCGGGAGCATCTTCAAAACCTATAGAGAAGGTCTTGATATTCTTGACCCCGGCTTCAGCTAACATAGCTACAAGTAGACTCGAATCGATGCCTCCGGACAACAGAACACCAACCGGAACATCTGATGCTGTCAAACGCTTATTAACCGCATCTTTAAGTGAATCATGTACTGCTTCTACCCACTCTTTTTCGTTGCAAGGAGCTGGTTTACCATGTAAATTGACAGGCCGCTTAGCTTCAAGGTTCCAAAAACGTTTTTTATAGATCTGACCATCCGGGTTTACGATCATCCAATGGCCTGGTTCAAGTTTTTTCACTCCTTTCAATATTGTATGCGGCGCAGGAACAACAGCATGTAAAGTGAGTTGATAATGAAGCCCAACAGGATCAATAGAAGTATCAATATCTTCTGCAGTAAGCAACGCTTGGGTATTAGATGCAAAACGTACACCACCTTCAACTGGAGCATAATATAGAGGTTTGATTCCCATTCTATCGCGAGCTATTAGCAGCTGCTGCTGATCATCGTCCCAAAGAGCAAATGCAAACATACCCTCAAATCGAGTCACACAGTCCATGCCCCATTGACGGTAAGACTTAATAATCACTTCTGTATCAGAGTGCGATTTGAAGTGGTGACCAAGCTCAACTAACTCTGCCCTCAAGGCCTGGTAATTGTAGATACATCCATTGAATACCAAGGCAAACGAATCATCAAGCATAGGCTGATGACCTGCACTACTCAAGTCTATTATGGATAATCTACGGTGACCAAACCCAACTCGACCATGCAACCACAACCCTGAATCATCAGGCCCTCGTTGCTGCATTTCGTCCAGCATGGGTTGTAATCGGGCATTATCTGATTGTTGCCCATTCCAATATACTTCTCCACAAATTCCGCACATTATTAAGTTACCCAAGATATCGATCACATTTTCGCGATATTCTACCTTTTTGCATGATTTGACTTATTAGAAAATCACTTCAAAGCAGTCATTTAAATGATAAACTCAGAAATAATATGTATATAAATCTATAAATCTAATCTGTTAAAGTTATCGCACTAACTTTTATTGAATTCTAGTTTATAGACAAAACTGAAGGTAGAACGACAAAGATGTTATCGAGCTTGGTCCGCAACTTATGCACTCTATTACTCGTTTTAAGCTTACCCTTAACGGTGCATGCGAAAGTTGTCAGCCAAAAGATTGAGAGTTTAAAGTTAGATGTTGAAGCTGCTTACCTGCAAGGAGACCAAGATAAACCTGCTGTGCTCATACTACATGGCTTTCTAACTACTGATAAGTTCCATACTATTTCGGCTATGGCCTCTGTACTAAATGATAAAGGCTTTACCGTACTCTCACCGACTCTTAGCCTAGATGTAAATAAACGCAAAAATTCCGTCAAATGTAATTCCTTACACACACATACCTTAGAAAAAGATATTATCGAAATTGGGGACTGGATCAACTGGTTAGAAGAAAAAGGCCATAAACAAGTCATCTTAGTTGGCCATTCTAGTGGAAGTTTAGAACTACTTGAATATCAAAATAAATATAAAGATCCGCGAGTAAAATCGATGGCTTTCACCAGTATTTTTTATTTAAAAGGTCAAGAATTAGGAACCATTCAACAAGAAATTGACCTAGCAGAAAAAATGATTTCATCGGCAAAAAAACGACCTCACAAATACAGTTTTCTATTTTGTAAAAATAACTACTATGCGACTCCCGAAAGCTATCTTTCATACCTGAAATTTGACAGAAACTATGTACTCGAATCGGTCCGCAACCTTAAGATCCCTTCATACGCCATTATGGGAGGAGCTGATAAGCGCTATAAAAGTGTCGGTGAAAGCTGGCTAAGCGAGCTTGAAAAAACCGGAATCAATCTAGTCGTTATTGAAGGCGCCAACCACTTTTTCTCTAGTGAGCATGAGTTTGACCTTCAAGACCAATTGGTTGCCATAATCAACAAAATCAAAAACTAGAGAGGCCAGCTTGGACGCGCCCAACTTTCTAATTAGATCAATAAGATTCTATTTTATATTATTCATCATTGTTCTAATAATGATGCTGGGATTCGTGTATTTATCGCTGTATAACGAAGGCGGAAAAATTCGTAAAAATGCTCAGGAAAAAACCTCGCTACAGGCTCAATCCGAGATGGAGAATGCATTTGTTCATACCTTGAATGTTATTGACAAAGAGTTGAAGGCATTATCTGAATGGGACGA
>DBOI01000131.1 GCA_002299245.1 Hydrogenovibrio sp. UBA650 | reverse complement strand
GTCAGGCGCTCTGCATCACGAACATCACCAATAAAGTAACGCATCTCTTTTGAATCAAATCGCTGTTGCATCTCATATTGCTTGAGCTCATCGCGAGAATAGATGACAATTCTTTTGGGTTTAAATCGAGCTAACAGAGTTTCAACATATTTGTGACCAAAGGAACCTGTGCCTCCAGTAATAAGAATTGCTTTATTATCAAACATAATATTGACTGTCTTTTTTATGGATAAAGTTTCACAAAAGGATATCATTAGATATCGGCAAATTTGGATTTTTTATTACTAAAACATTAGTCGCAGAAAATAATACAGAGAATTAAACTTTTAACTCTATGCAAATCATCCTCTACGATACCGAATTCACTGCTTGGGAAGGCTCCGTTCAACACAACTGGCGCAGACCCAACGAACATAAAGAAATTATTCAGCTTTCGGCCGTTAAATTACAAATCAATCGCAGCGAGATTAAAATTCTTGAGCAATCTCACAATTTTATTCAGCCAAGTATTAATAAAACGCTTTCCGGCTATATAAAAAACCTGACTGGAATCGAGCAAAGCCAAGTAGATAAAGGCCTTACCAATCAGCAGTTATTTGATGAGTTGTTCCTATTCAGTAATAATGGATCAATACCTTTTTATAGCTGGGGTAACGACTGGCATGTCCTTAATGAAACAGCTCAAATCAATCAATTGGATATCAGCTGGGTCAAATCTTACGACTTGTGTCCCCTTTTCAAATCAACAGGCGTTCCCGATCATTTTTCCAGCGGTACTCTGTATCAGTTTTTTGGGTTGCCTCTAAATCTGCATGAACACAACGCTGTGGATGACACCATCAGCCTCACCGAGTCTCTAAAACATCTGCATAAAAAAAGTTCAGAGCAAGTACACAGCTTTTTTAAACCGCAGCCTGCATAAGCTTACCGTAATATTTCTTGTGCCTTAAAACCTTATCCAAATAAGCCCGCGTTTCGGCCGACTGGTGATCATATCTAAGCTTGCGATAAATATTTCGAGGGTATAACTGGTTAATTCTATTCACAGCCTTTTCAGGAGTATCTCCAAACAACCACAAAGCTTTACTCAAACCGCCGTTATAGGCAGAGATCATCATCATCTCTCTGCTTTTAGGATTGGTTATATCTCTTAAATATTTATTTTGTAGCAAGCCCAGATAGGCAACGCCAATACGGATATTCTCTTGAGGATTGAAAAGCTGAGTCTCACTCGGGTAGCCCTGCTTGTTATCAATGTACTTATAGACATCGCGACCTGCCGCCTTTGGCTTAATTTGCATTAACCCAAGCGCATTAGATTTACTCACAGCAGTGGGATTGAAATAGCTTTCTGTCCGCATCACTGCAAATACCAGTTCTACTGGAAGATTGAACTGTTCTGCGTACTGTTTTACCCAGTGGTGATAATTTTCGATCTCATAAGGTATTGTTAACTTTTGTAATGGAATCTGAACAACTGTAAATTCAGTATCATCTTCTTTCAGGGTTTCGGTGTGATTGCTTATTAGGTAGTCGGCATAACGATAGGCTTGGGCTGGGTAGCGAATCGGTTTATTGTATTGGTTTTTCACCCGTTTGTAATAATAGGGTCTATGGCTGGTATTAATGCTCTCTTTAGAGATTAAATCCTTAGAAATAACAGGCCTAGATAAAGTTAAAGCTCTAGAAATTGCAGTGCGTATTTGATGGTTACTGTACTGCCCGGGAAATTCAATTATCAGTTCGTTGTCTAACTCTATAAAAAATGGAGCTCTAGTTAATAGCGTTTTTTCAACTACAGCTTTGTTAACTAGAGCTGGCTCTGGTAATTGCGGTCTGACTTGTAATTTTGGTTGATTTTCAACAGGGTTCTGTTGCAGGCCTGGATTTACTTCAGCTTCCGAATTCAAAAGGCCACTGGCAGTAAAACTCGTAACAGGCGTATCGCTCAAGTTGTTAGTTGAGGCCGGCTCCAATATCGGTTGTTTAGGTTGTGATGAATTCACCAGGTGACGAATTCCTGACACTGACTGTCCGTAGTTTGTCATCGAAGAGCTTGTCGCTGTTTGATTTAGTTTTGCCCACAGATGAAACTCGAACAGATAGCCAGAACTAAGAAATAACAGGCCACTCAAGCTGACAAGAATACTGACTGTTCTAATATCTTTAACCACAAAAAAACCTCCACTTAGGAGGCTTTTAGCAAATCTAATACCAATTCAACAACAATTGGGCATTAACGCAAATAGTTAAATAGAGACAATCCCTGTACCCGGGTAAATATTTGCTGGGACATCTGTAATGCATTTTGATATTTAGTCAGATCTGTAATCCCTTCAACTAAATCCTGCTCTTCCAGAGTCTGCCTACGCTCTTCAAGAGCTAATTTAAATGACTCCCCAGCATCAAACTGGGTTTCAATTCGGTTCTGACGACCACCAATTTCAGCTCTAACCTGACTTAAATTACTGATGGCACTATCAAACTGGTTAACAATATCATCCAGAGTTGGAGGCGTTCCTCCTGTCCCGGCAATGGCAGTTTCAAGTCCGTCTTCCTTTAAAATATGGCTCATATTAACCAGAGTATTCAAGACGTTGTTATCAACCCCTGTCGTAAAGTCAAGAGTGGTATGGTCAATGTTCTCATCTACCAAAAATACTTTGGCGCCGTTATCAGTAATCCGAACTCTGCTAGGATCACCTAAATCATCTGGATTTATAGTGTTATCGTCATCAAAACCGATCTGCACAAAACGAGCGCCATACATTGCTAGTTCATCGCCCGCAGCAGGTGGCGTAGCTCCGCCAATGTCTCCACTACCAATATATTTGTAAAAGCCACCTGCTAAATTGTCTGGATCTTTAATGAAAGCCTGATTAGCAAACACATTATTACCTGCAAACAACTTCTCGCCTTCTGAGTTGGTGTAATTCATCATATTAGCCACCTGCTTGGTAATCTGATCAATTTCCTGCGCAGCTGCTAACCTATTGTCCTCGTTATAGGTTCCGTTGAGCATTTGAATACCCAGCTCTCTGGCTCTTTGTAATGAATTAATCGTATCGCTAATCGCGGTCTCTTCAAGTACCAGTTGCGATTTAGCAAATTCACCATTTTTAGCGTACTGATCAATGGTATTCATGGTTCGATTTAATGAGTGAATTTGATTGATTGCAACAGGGTCATCACTAGGTTTATTAACCCTTTTACCTGTACTTAACTTCAGCTGTGTCTCTAAAACATCTCCTTGATGTTTCTGAATAGAATTAATACCCTGGTTATGGAATAGGTTAGTTGAAATCCTCATCGCCTTATCCTCTTGCTATACCAATCAGTGTCTGAAATATCTGCTGAGAGGTTGACATAATTTGTGCTGATGCTTCATAGGCCTGTTGAAAGCGAATCAAGTTAGCGGCTTCTTCATCTAAGGAAACTCCCGAATAGGATTCTCTTTGATCAATGATCTGTTGTTGCACATTGGTTTGCGCCTCTAACAGAATATCTGTACCTCTTACATAGGCCCCAACATTAGAAGACATTTTTGAATATCCTCCAAGAATGCTCTCTGAAGCCAGGCCACTTGAATCAGCCAATAGGACTTTTTTATTCATCAAGCCTGCCATATTGGCAATATTAACATTATCGCCTATTGCTGCAGCTGCCGGTACTTCATCATCCAAAGAACCATCACTATCTGAATCTAATGGTGATTGACCCCTTGTTGCAATTTTATCCGTATCAGTAATGGCGCTTTGAAAATCATCTAAGATGTCTCTATGTGGTTTAACCACAAAGCTATCTCCATCACTGTAGTTAGTGCCATCCGCCATGAACTCCAAACCATCAATAATTGCAGGTGTAGCAGCGGTAAAGCTACCAAGAAGAGTTCTTTGGCCTCTCTCATAGACTTCAAACTCTGCAGAAGTACCGTTATATTTAACCTCATACTCTCGAGGCTCCATTTGGCCTATAGCGGTATAGGCATTTTCCAAGTATTCTTGTTTGTCACCATAGGTTGCCGGTTGAGTAGGAGCTGTATAAGGCGGTTCACCATTAAAGCCACTGGCTGGCTGGGCAGGGTTAAAAGAGACCGAGATGTTATCAGAGCTTCCATCATTATCCTGATGCGCATAGCCAGTTGAACTCAAAGCTGCAAAGAACTCTTCACCGGCATCACCGCCCATGTCATAGCCTTGGAAATGCTGCCAGTTTATAGAAGCGACCATGCCGTTAATGGTTAAACCTAGATCCTTTTGAGATTGATCCAGCATTTTGTCTCGAAAATCTAATACACCGCCAAGTTGACCACCAACTATGTAGTCACTAATCTGGGTTCGGACACCGCCAATAGTCATAAATAACTCTGTTCGGTTTTCATCGGGGTATTCGCTAATATCTGACTCTATTCTGGTTAATGTATTACCACTAACTAGAGGCAATCGACCACCGCCAGTGTAGAGATCAACACTACCATTTTCATGATAATAAGCTTTAACATCTATGTATTCGCTAATCTCAAGGATTGCCTGATCACGTCTATCCAATAGGTCATTTGGCGGCTGGCTGGAATAATTTTGCGCATATTCAACACGATCATTAAGCTCTTGGATAGTCTCCAATCGATTATTAACCTCAGAAGTGATATCTCTAATCTGGCCATTGGTCTGATACTGGATATCATCGAGGACAGAGGTCAGGTTACCGATATGGCTTTCCAGATTTCTCGCTTCCTCTAAAACCAACTGTCGGCTAGTGCTAGAAGTTGGGTTGTCAGACAGAGCCTGAAGCGAATCAAAGAATCGCTGCATAAACTGTTGAACACCATCGTCATTACTTGCAACCACGCCCTCAACTTGCTTGGACATAGTTAATTGAGATTCGTAGCGATTTAGTTGCGAGCCGCTGGAATAGAGCTGTTCTTGAAGGTATTGAGAATAAACTCTTTCCACGCTTGAGACATTGGTTCCACCACCTAATCCAGAAAGCTGTGGTGCATTGCTCGCAAGTTCGACACGTTGACGGCTGTATCCATCGGTTGCAACATTGGCAACGTTATGACTGGTCACTTCAAGCGCGCGCTTAAACGCATTGGCTGAAACTGAAGCGATATTTAACATGTCAGCCATAGTTTAATCCTCTTTCTGGTCAGTAATCCGCAAGCATTATTTGCTGTTAATAGGCCTAGATAACAGTGCTTGTTCGGTCGATGGAGTATTGACTACCTTTTTGTCTCCATCAGTTACGGCAGCTTTGGTTGTTATGTTATTAGCATTCAAACCAGGAATGCTCGGTAGCAGCTGCTCAACTATATTATCGGCGAACCCCAAAGAACCTTTAGCTGCCAAATCCTGAGCAAGCTGTTTATCATGCCAATCTTTGTAAAAATCACCTTGATTGCCGTCCAACCAACCATCATCAAGCTTAATTTTACGCGCTTCTTTAAAAATTTGTTCTAGAAACAGGGCTTCAAACTGCTCAGCAACCGGCTTCAAAGCTGCTCGCTGATCTTCTCTGGCCTGTTGTTTTAAATTGTTAAGCGATTTAATGTCGGTATAGTTTTGATGAGCTTGCATCAAATCATGGTTGACAGGCTGTTGAAAAAGGTTGGCCTTATCCATTCATTCTACTCCGCTGAAACTAAATAATCATTAAATCGGCTTTTAGCGCGCCGGACTGTTTGAGCGCCTCGAGAATGGCAACCAAATCTCCAGGCGCGGCTCCAACTTTGTTTACCGCCTGAACAATATCATTCAAAGATGCACCCTTTGGAAACTTGAACATTCTACCTGTACCATCACTATTTACGTTAACCACGGAGTTAGGTGTAACTTGGGTATTGCCGCCAGCAAAAGGGTTTGGCTGGGCAACATCTGATGATTCAGAAATCTTAACCGTTAAACCGCCATGCGTTACAGCTGCCGGACTTACTCTAACCGCTTGTCCAATTACCACTGTACCGGTTCTGGAGTTGACAATAATTCTGGCCGCACCCTCTCCTGGCACAACTTCAATATTTTCCAGCATGGAAAGAAACGCAACTCTCTGGTTGGGTAAACGTGGAGCCATAACCTCGACAGACTCAGCATCAAGCGCGCTGGCTGTGCCCTCTCCTAATTTAGAATTAATCGCATTAACCAGATTGGTAGCGGTAGTGAAATCCGCGTCTTTTAAATTCAAGGTAATGGTATTTCCTAACTGAAATCCAGTATTAACAGTTCTTTCAACTATTGCACCATCGGGTAAACGGCCAACACTAGGTACATTGATGGTAATTCTTGAGCCATCTGCACCACTAGCATCAAGACCACCAACAACCAAATTACCTTGAGCCAAGGCGTAAACATTGCCATCCACACCTTTGAGAGGAGTCATCAACAAGGTACCGCCTCTTAAGCTTTTTGCATTACCCAAAGACGAAACGGTAACATCTATTTTCTGTCCAGACTTAGCAAATGCAGGCAGTTCAGCATGCACGGCCACAGCTGCCACATTCTTTGAGTTGGTACTCACTCCTGCTGGTACCTTAATACCAAATTTATTAAGCATACTTAGTAAGCTCTGCTCTGCAAAAGGCGTTTTGTCTCCTGATCCATTCAGACCGACAACCAATCCATAACCTACCAGCTGGTTACTTCTTACCCCGCCGACTTCGGCAATATCTTTAATCCTCTCGGCAAAACTCAAGCCACTCCACAGTAGCAACAGAGTCAAAATCATGACGGATCGATTTGTATGCATCTTTCTTCCCTTG
>DBOI01000109.1 GCA_002299245.1 Hydrogenovibrio sp. UBA650 | reverse complement strand
CTTGGTATAGCAGGCCACTAAACTCTCTTTTATCTGCTGTTTGAGAGCTTGAGCCAACTCCAATTGTATAAACGGGAACCTTTAGCAGCTGAGCATAGTTTACCGCTTCTGAAAGCTCTAATCGGCTCGGTAAGCTCAACCCATCACTAATAAGGACCAGGATCTTTTTACGCCCTGAAGTTTCAGCGGTATCTGAGTGCTTAGAAGCTATTTGCAAACCGGCATCCGTTTGCTTCAATGCCAAACCTAAGGCCTCACCCATGGCAATATCGGTTCGTCCCGCCAAATAGGGCTTAAGCCTTTTTAAAGATAGCCGGGCAAGCGTTTGGTCATAGGTCATTGGTAACAATGTATAGGCTTTGTCAGCATATATAGCGATACTAAATCGATTGCCTTCCAGCTTGGCAATAAATTGGTCTAGCACCTCTTTAACGACATTCATTCGTGTTTCAGGACGACCATTTATTTCATAATCTGGCAACAGAAACGATGCGGAACTCTCAATAACAAAGACAATATCCCGCACGGTTTTAGTTTGAGGTTTTGGTGGCTTCGGAAGTAGCTCTACAGGGTTTGCTAAACTGACAGCAATTAATGCAATGATAAGGCCTCTTAAAAACTGAAAACCGATATCTGTAACAAAGCTTGACCTGTGCGGAGAGCTTACTGTGTTTGAAGATTTCATCAAATGAATCAGATTATGCTTTACTACGAGCTTCGATTGATTACGATTTTCGGCCAAATCATCTTTGATATCAAAACGATGACTAAACAACCAGTTAATCAACCAAAGCACAGGCCATAGCAAAATTAACCATAGCCAATGAGGTTCGCTAAAAACAAGGTTTTCAATACTTTTAACCAAGCCAAACTCTACAAACCAGTCTAACAACCAGGCTTCTATTTGATTAGCTTCCATTGCCGCTTCCTCGCCTGTCTTTAGCTATGGCGTTTACTAAACAACCGACAACAAACTTGTAATTTAACAACTTGTGCAAAATAACCGCAGCATTTGCCAGGCTTTTTTGATAGGTTTCACGTGAAACCGGATGATTGGCAAAAATCATATATTCAACTTGATGTTTTAGCGAACGCACTTCATCAATTCATTCCAGCTACTCTAAACTTGGATTTTTACGTTCAAGCGCCAGGTTGTGAACATGTTGTAAGCGAAGAATCCAATCGTATAAAGGCCGACAGTGGGCTGCATTAAAACTCTGATTACGGTCTCTTTTAAGTCTGGTCTTTTCTCTATACAACTCCCAGCGCAAAACCAAAGGCGCAAAAAACAGACTTTGATCAAACCAACGACCATTGCGAATCAAGGCAACGACAATTAGCAATAGCAAAATGGAAATCACAACAAGCCCAGTATCCTCAAGCAAGCTAAACCAATCCAAACCAGGTTCTTTTGGCAGCTCCATATCTCGGAGTTGTCCTGAGGAAACTTGGTTATTGCTTTCAGCCATACTGGCGCCCCTTGTCAGCCGATAATGGCAATCCAATCCCAGCACTTAAAACTTGGTTTATCTCCGTCAAGTCGGCTTCGGTAGATAGTTGATAATAGCTGACATTGGCAACTCTTAGTCTGTTGGCTATATCTTCAAAATAGTCCTGAGACCAGGCCTGGAAACTGGCGCGCTGGGATTTTGAAGCAATTTGATAATTTCGACCATCGACAATTGACTGTAACTGCAGGCCTGTTAAATCTGGAATTCTGGTTTCCGCTAAATCCTGGATAAGTACTGCTTTGATTAACAGGAAATCCTGCATCGCAGTCAATATTTCACTACTTCTATCATCAAGATCATGAAAATCACTGAGAAGAATCAAACGTGAGCCCGGCTGCAACTGATGATTTAAATTCAGTAACACATCGTTAAGCAAGGGTTCTTTTTCATTTGCTTGTTTTGGAGGGCAAGGTTTACTCACCGCCTGCATTATTTGGGAGTAAGCTGAACGGCCTTCAAAGATAGGCGACTGCTCAAATGAATCGGCTAACCTGGCAACTGAAACAGGGATACCTGCCTGCTGCGCTTGCCAGGCAAAATAACCTGCCAGCCTGGCAGCCTGTGTTGCCTTAAGTTGCGATCTTGTGCTGAACCTCATCGAACTGCGGTGATCTACCAGTATAAACCAGCTTTCTTGACGCTCTTCCTGATAGAGCTTTGTATAGGCTTTTCCTGTCTTTGCCATCAACTTCCAATTGATTCTACGAATCTCATCTCCTATTTCGTAAGGCCTACTCTCTTCATACTCCATTCCAGCGCCCATATAGCGACTCGGCTGCTCTCCTTGGCGCATGGCACTACTCTGCTTAGGGTTAGCTGGTAATTTGGCAGCAATCGCATCCAGCTGCTTAGCATAATCTTGAATCTGATTATTAGTAAGAATAGGCGAATTTATCGAAATGGATTCGTCAACAAATGGTGCCATCAATCGTATTGAAACACTGCGCCACAAAGTTGAAACTAAACGATGAGCTGACATTTATGACCGCCTTGCAGTCTATGCCGATTCCACAACAGGAACCGGAATAAGCTCAATCAGCTTGTCGATTATCGAGTCAGGACTCCAACCTTGAGCGCGCCCACTGAAACTGACAATAAGGCGGTGTCGCAAAACGTCAGGCAGAAGCGTAATAACATCATCGGGAGTCACATAATCTCGACCCTGAAGCCAAGCATAGGCACTCGCCGAATGCAGTAAGGCAATCGAGGCCCTTGGAGAGGCTCCGACATCCAGCACACCATGCATTTTCTCATCGAGCTCGCCAAGCTTACGAGTTGCTGCAATCAGTGCAACCATATATTTTTCGACTGCTTCAGAGACATACTGCTCTGCCACTGCATGCCTTGCCTTTAAGACATTCTCTGGAGTTATAAAGAAATCATGCCCGGAGCTGTCACTGCCAAAATGATTGGCTCGATCACGTCTCAATATCTCCAACTCTTCTATCTCATCCGGATAATCTAAGGGGCTGTCCTAGATAA
>DBOI01000161.1 GCA_002299245.1 Hydrogenovibrio sp. UBA650 | reverse complement strand
CAGATTTGACAATAACTCTAATAGAAATGAAGGCCTCATAAAATCAGTAATGAGTGCTATCACATAAAATAATCTTGTAACTATGAGAACTGGATCAATCGATTATATTTCACAATAATTCGAAATTAAGTTTTGCGGGTATTAAAAAACCCAAACCATGGTTACAAATTAGCTTGGGTTTAATGTTTGAAAGGTAGTTCAGAACAATAATTTAGAGCGATTCATCCGGCACAAATTTCAAAACATTACCATTAATACAGTAACGTCTACCTGTTGGCGGAGGACCATCATTAAACACGTGCCCTAAATGAATACCTGAACTGGTACTGCGTACTTCGATACGACTCATCCCATGCGAACGGTCTTTATGTTCTGTAATCGCGCCTTCTACAGGATTAAAGAAACTTGGCCATCCAGTACCACTTTTGAATTTTGTATCACTTCGGAATAACGCTGCTCCAGTAATCGGATCAACATAGGTACCAGGACGAGTCTCATCCAAATGCGAACCGCTATAAGCTCTTTCAGTACCGTTTTCAAAGGCAATATGGCGTTGTTGTGGATTCAACAATCTAAAGCCAAGCCATTTCCAGAAACGTTTCTGATCGCCGTTATAGCCGGTAAATCTGGATACCTCTTTGCCTTTTTCAAACAACACTGTTGTCGGTGTAGCAAACAAGGCTTTTTGCAATGTCCAGTCTTTTGGAGGGTTGGGGTTAAGTGTTGTGACTACTGGCACATCAGATTCCCAACTATCCAGCACCTCACGTTTAAACTGTTTACAGAAAGCACACTCTTCAGACTCAAACACAATCAACTGTCTATCAAAATTTAATGCTTTGGCATCAAGTTGTTCAGCTGTAACCGTACCACTGCCAGGATAAGCCACTCCGGTTCCGCCAAGGCCACAATAACCATTCGGGTTTTTCTTCAAATAATCCTGATGATTCTCTTCAGCTTTAATGTAGATAGCCAAAGGTTCAATTTGTGTAGTAATTTTGGCTTTACCCGCATCAGATAAGGCCTGTTGAAATAGATCACGACTCTTCAAAACCGTCGATTTCTGCGAATCAGATGTGTAGTAAACGGCACTGCGATAATTAGTCCCTATGTCATTACCCTGTCTATTGCCTTGAGTTGGATCATGGTTTTCCCAGAAACTAGCCAAAACCTGTTCTAAAGAAACCATATCACGATTAAATTCAACCTTAATCACCTCGGCATGATTACGTTCTTTGCTCAATCCCATCATAATCTTTCTTTCCAGCTTGAGCACATCATAGTAACCGGCATCGGGGTCATCACCATTGGCATAACCACTCTCAACATCGATTACGCCATGAAGTTCAGACAGGCGCTTTTCAGCACCCCAAAAACAACCCATGCCGAAAACGATAGTTTCAGTATTAATCGATGTTGTATCGTCTATTGAAGCCATGCCAACCTGTTTATCTTTTGCACAGCCCTGTACAGAAAACAGTAATGGCAACGCGAAAATAAAGCCTTTAAGTATAGAAAACTTACCTCTGTTCATGTTTACCTCACAACTTTTTACTTTTTTAAATCTATACCTATAAGACAGAAAAAAACACAATTTATTCTCGTCAAAGTCTTAACAAATAATTGAAGCGATAAAAAAATATAATAAAAAGCAAAAAAACTTATAAAAATAAACTATTTAATAGAACTTTAATGCAATCTGCAAAGCCACTATTTTCCTACCGGAAATATTGGGTACAACGCTTTGATATTGCCTCTTTATTTGCAATGAACCGTCAAGAGCTGGATTAGCATGGCGGGAACTCTTGCGACATTATCTCGATCACCGACAATGCCTATATTGATCTGCCAGGAAAAACAACAATAATAAAATCAAAGCTGAAAGCTGTATCACAAACCAATTAAAAGTAGGCTTTAAAACAAAAAAGCCTGCATTAAGCAGGCTTTTTTAAATCTAATTTAAATGGCCTTTTAAGCAAGACCAAGCAATTAGATAGCAGTGATGTTTTCTGCTTGCGGACCTTTTGGTCCTTGAGTCACAGAAAACTCAACTTTTTGACCTTCTGCTAGAGTTTTGAACCCTGAACCAGAAATCTGGCTAAAGTGAGCAAAAACATCTGGACCAGATTCTTGAGCAATAAAACCAAAACCTTTTGTTTCGTTGAACCACTTAACGGTTCCTGTAGTTGTATCAGACATAGTATTATCCTGTAAAAATTTAAAAATAGTGACGCCTTAATAGGACTTAACTGCTGAAAATGTAGACTGAAAATTAAAACTGCAGGCCGAGGTATTAACAAGTAAAACAGCGAAATGTCGGTTATAAATAGTTAGACTTATTTTTAGCTGAAAAAAAGATTACAGATATCTAATTGATTTGTCTATCTTTATATAACATTTTTTTGAAAAAAAACTAAAACAACTTACTGCGTAACGCTTTGGTTTGCCCACGCTTCTTTTTACTTTCCAGCCTGCGCTTTTGAGAACTTTGGGTTGGTTTAGTCGTTTTTCTGACTTTTTGAACGCTGGTAATACTTGTGATTAGGTCTTGCAAACGTCTAAAAGCGTCGGCTCTATTTTTATCCTGTGTTCTGTAGTGCTGGGCTTTAATAACAATTACACCCTGTTTACTAATTCGCCTATCTTTTAGAGCAAGTAATCGTTGCTTATAGAATTCAGGTAGCGACGATGCTTTGATATCAAACCGCAAATGAATCGCTGATGAAACCTTATTCACATTTTGACCACCAGCACCTTGGGCACGAATTGCAGTCAATTCAATTTCATCATCCAGAATAGAAACCGTATTGGTGATTTTTAGCATCGCGATTACTTTGAGTTTTCCAGTGTTGCCATTCTGATACCAGTAACGATCAAAGCAACACCAGCAGCCTTGTTAATCAAGCCTATCACCCAGGCCTTGACTTGCTGTTTAGCCAACTGAGCTCCCATACGGCTGAATACACTGTAAACTAAAATGTCAGCAATAACACAAGTCAGTCCCATAATCAGCATCTGTTGCATAATCGGTTCATTTGGGTCGATAAACTGAGGCAAAAGTGCCGAAAAGTACATTAAGGCTTTCGGGTTAGCCAGCTGAACAACCAGCCCCTGATAAAAGGTTTTAGTTGAACGGTCTGCTTTAGTTTGCTGATCTATGCGAATAGCACCCGCTTTACTAAAAATAGCAGATAAACCTAAATAGATTAAATAAGCTACCCCAACCCATTTAATCACTGAAAAAAGTAGATTTGAAGCCAGGATAAGTGTCGCAATACCGGTTGCGGATAAAGCAAAGAAAAAGGCATCTGCTGTAGCGACACCCATAATGCCAAGAAAGGCACTTCTTGAATTATGGGAAGCACCTTGAGCAGCAACAGTAATTGCTGCAGGACCAGGCACCATAATCAGCATCACTGTGGTAACTAAAAAAAACAGATAAAGCTCTAAACTCATTGTTAGTTTTCCAGATAAAGATCAATTTATAAGCTTAAGCTATTTTTTAGCCTTTGTAGCCGCTGCATTACTGTCTCTGTGTTTTTTTGAGCGGTTTACAGGCCTTTTATTTTGAGTTGGCTTTTGGTGATTGGCTGATCCAGCGCGCCTATTTCGACTCTTTGGCTTGGTTTTAAGATCACCTTCAGCTCTACTTTGGGATTGTTTATTGCCCTGTGCATTATTGTCTGAGTTTGTTTTTTTAGGCTTTTTCGGTCTTTTGATTTTCTTGGGCTTTCTCATCCCCAACCTGGTTTCAGGCAGTTGTTGTTCTGGCTCAAACCCTTCAAAAACCTGGCGCTCTAATAGCTCACCAATCAAATGCTCAATATCGACCAGCTGATCGAACTCATCAGCACATACCAGAGAGATAGCTTCACCATCCTGCCCCGCTCGCCCAGTTCTACCAATACGGTGCACATAATCTTCAGAGACATGCGGCAAATCAAAATTGACTACATGTGGTAACTGTTCAATATCAATGCCTCGTGCAGCAATATCGGTTGCTACTAAAACCTGAGCTTTGCCCGATTTAAAATCTTTCAAGGCTCTTAAGCGGGCATTTTGACGTTTATCACCGTGAATGGCATCAGCAGGAATGCCGTTGCCAACCAACTTTTTCGCGAGACGATTCGCTCCGTGTTTGGTTCGAGAAAACACCAGCACCTGAAACCAGTTGTGTTGTTTAATCAATTTAATCAGCAGCGCTGCTTTTCGGCTTTTATCAACTGGAATAATCCACTGTCTGATTTTCTCTACTGTAGAGTTTGGAGGGGTGACTGATATTTCAACAGGATTATTTACCAAGCCTTTAGCCAGCTCCCGGATCTGCTGTGAAAAAGTTGCCGAAAACATCAGATTTTGGCGTGTTTTAGGCAGCAGCGCTTTAATACGTTTAATATCGTGAATAAAGCCCATATCTAACATACGATCGGCTTCATCCAGTACCAATATTTCTAAATCATCAAACTTAACCGCATTCTGACTGTATAAATCCAAGAGTCTGCCAGGTGTAGCAATCAAAATATCCATGCCAGCACGCAGTCTTTGCATCTGTGGGTTAATCTTCACTCCGCCATAAACAATTGTCGATTTAAGATCTAGGTGTTTGCCATAATTCTCAACACTTTCCCCTACCTGAGCAGCTAATTCACGAGTGGGAGTCAATACCAGCGCTCTGACTTGGTTTGAGCGCGGTTTTTTTCCTTTAGCAAGAATCTCAAGCATTGGCAATGTGAAACCGGCAGTCTTACCTGTACCCGTTTGCGCTGCAGCCATGACATCCTTACCTTGAAGAACTGCTGGAATTGCCTGCTTTTGAATTGCTGAAGGATCACTGTAACCCTGTTCTGTAATTGCCTTCAGTATTTGCTCAGACAACCCAAGTGAAGAAAAACTCATAATGACCACTCAATAAAAAAAGAAAACCGTGGATTATACTCTTAAAGCATTACTACCATAGCTAAACACCGAGTATTGTTTTCAATTCTCTATGCTTGCATCAAGAAATGGAGTATTAAACGGAGATTATTCATTATGAAAAAATGTTGATTTAAGCTACTAATTTTATGTGAGACGGGTTTGATGGGAGATCAAAGTTATTCAAGACCTGAACTTAGTTGCCAAGGCATTGTTATATGCCTATCAGGATGGCACACTCTTATTAGTTTATACTAACTCAAAGTTAGTCGATA
>DBOI01000107.1 GCA_002299245.1 Hydrogenovibrio sp. UBA650 | reverse complement strand
GAAAGTTCAGTGCGCTGGTCGGATTCCGATACCTATGAAAACCTTCCCACTTGGCAAAAGTATTGGCTAGATCAACAGTATGAAAATCAAAGAGGCGAATCGGATGAATATCTAGATTTAGCCATAGATGGTTTTGGCAGATGGTTTTTAACGGCTTTTGAGGCCTATTTAAAACTCAATAAAAAGCGGTTTAATGATATTGATCTTAGGCACTTTATTGGTTTAGGCGAAGGTTTTAACCCTGATACCGAACAACAGTTTAAGGAGGCATTTCGATGAAACAATTGCACCGATTATTGTTGATTCCAAAATTGGATATTCACAATGCCAATGCGCTTTCCAGCAGTTATACCATCGGCTTTCCCGCTATGACGGCCTGGATGGGGGCGATGCATTTTTTACAGCGCCAATTACATCAGAAAGGTTTTGATCAAATTCAATTAACAGGCCTGGCCGTTTCTTGTCATAGCATGGACTTACAAACCTATAAAGAAGATCGTGGTTTTATCAGTTCGATTATTGGCACAGGAAACCCTTTGGATAAAACCGGGCAACGTCCATCTTTTATTGAAGAAGCCCGTTGTCATCTATCGGTTTCTTTAGCGATTGAATATCAAAAAACAGGGCCTTTTGATGAGGATGAATTTTGCCAAACGGTAAATGACTTGGTGTTAGGTAAATTAAAAATTGCCGGTGGCGATGTGCTTTCGGCCAAAAAATGCCGATTAATGGATGTAGAAACCGAGCAGGAATTTAACCGTTTTAAAAACCAGTTAATGCCAGGGCATTGTCTGGTAGAAAGGCGCGATTTAATGGTCGAGGCCATGCAGGATGGTCAAGATGCCTTGGATGCTCTGCTGGACAGCCAAGCACTGCATTATCAATGTGAACAAACCGAACAAGGCGAAGTGATTTGGCATAAAGCCAAGCGCAAACAAAAAGGCTGGATAGTACCAATTTCGATTGGTTATCAAGGCATCAGTGAATTAGGTCTGGCCAAACATCAACGCGATGAAACAACGCCACATCGTTTTGCTGAAAATGTCGTCACTTTGGGTGAATTCAAGATGCCGTTTCGTTTCCAAAACTGGGATGAAATGCGCTGGGAATATCACACTGATTTAGAAAACAATCTTTATTTATGTCAACAACCTCATTCTAACTCTCTAGGAGAATAACTCATGGCTAAGAAAATTGAAGCATCTGTACTCGCATTTGAAAAGAAACTGGTTCCATCTGATGCCATTATGTATGGCACCACTTGGCAAAACAGAAACGATAAGTCGCATCAATCAGAATTGGTGTTGCGTGAAAAATCAGTACGAGGCACCATTTCCAATCGACTGAAAAAAGCTCTGCAATCCGATCCCGCCAAGCTGGATGCCGAAGTGGAAAAGGCGAACTTACAAAGAGTCGATAACTGTGCATTGAATACCGATCAAGATACCCTAAAGCTGCATTTTTCATTAAAGGTATTAAGTGGCGTGCAAAAGCCATCGGCCTGCAACAGCGAGAGCTTTTTACAAACCTATCAACAAGCGGTCAAAGACTATATTGATGCCTTTGGGTTTACGGAGTTAGCACACCGTTATGCCACCAATCTAGCCAATGGGCGTTTTCTATGGCGTAACCGTGTGGGCGCGGAAAATATTGAAGTAGAAATCAAAGTGCTGAATAAAGATCAAGAAACCAGTTGGACATTTAACAGCCATGATTTCAGTACCCGCGATTTTGACCATTCAGATAGTGCAGTTGCAGAATTAGCAGAAAAAATTGCACAAACTTTGGCGGGAGAGCAAGAGTTTCTTTTGTTAGAAGTCACTGCTTATGCACAAGTTGGCTTGGCGCAAGATGTTTATCCGAGTGAAGAACTGGTTTTGGATAAATCCAATGCCAAAGGACAAAAAAGCAAAATTCTTTACAATGTAGATGGTATCGCCGCCATGCACTCACAAAAAATTGGCAATGCCATTCGCAGCATTGATACTTGGTATCCAGATTATGCAGAAGTGGAAACCGGGCCGATTGCCATTGAACCCTATGGTGCCGTGACCAACTTAGGTAAAGCCTATCGCACCCCAAAACAAAAAGCCGATTTCTTTACACTGTTTGATCGCTTCTCTCAAGGGGAAGCTTTGGAAAATGAACAAGATCAACACTATGTGATGGCCGTATTGGTTCGTGGTGGAGTCTTTGGTGAAAGCGGGAAAGACTAATGATGAACTTCTATCAAGAAATAACACTCCTGCCGGGAGCAGAAATCTCGGCAGGATTCCTCTGGCAAAAGCTTTATCAACCATTGCACATGTTAATGGTGGAGAGTAAAAATAAGCCAGCGGAACAATGGGTGAGTGTCTCTTTTCCACAGTATTCAGAAAAATCATTAGGCCATAAATTGAGAGTGTTTGCTCTCAGTGAAGAAGTGCTACAAAACTGGCAGCTAAAAAAGGTTTATCGCAAGTTTGAAGACTATATGCACATTACCAATATTAGACCTGTTCCCAAAGATGCAGGCCTGGTAGTTTTTAAACGCTATCAGTCCAGTCAAGGCAGCTTAAGCCATGCTAAACGAGCTGCAAAACGACATGGTATGGATGTGGAAGAAGCCTTCAAATTACTTAACCAAAAAGAGGCTAAAAAGCTCCCTTTTATTCAATTAAAAAGTCTCAGTACCAAGCAGAATATTATGCGTATTCAAATACAAAAACAGGTTGCTGAAACAATGGCGGACTCATTACCGGTCTTTAACGCCTACGGTTTGAAAAACCCAGTACC
>DBOI01000070.1 GCA_002299245.1 Hydrogenovibrio sp. UBA650 | reverse complement strand
CGCGTTATGCTGAGGTCTCATGGTGTGACTCTGGACCAGCTATGGAATGTCAATATCAGCGACATTAAAGATAGGTGCTTCAAGGCTTGGGCGGATAATAGCCAAAGAAAAAAGGTATACTGGGATGATTATTGCGCTATCAACCTAAGTGATATACTTATTAAATCTGGTTTTAAGTTGCCCAACAAAAAAACATCCCCATATAAGCAGTGTCACAGTCACCGTGATGTTTCTGGCCCTAATGGGTTTCATTTTCTTTTAGCTCAACAGATGGCAAGCTGGCTTGATACAAAGCCAATTGTTGGTCTTCCTGACAAACAAACCGCCTCAGGACAAGAGTTTGAAAATAAATTTAACAACAAACAAGGAATTATTTTTTTTAAAGACTATTGGAGAGAAGAAAACCAAGATTTTGAGAGCAGATCTGGAGATCATATAGATCTTTGGAAAAAAGGTAGACTGCCATCATCATCAAACTTTGGGAGAGAAATTTCTGAGTTTTTCGGTCTAGTGTCTGAGCTGGAAGATTCTAAGGAGGTTTGGTTATGGGAACTTCCATAATACCGTATATTTCATATATTATAGCTACTTGTTTTGTTCATCTTGCTGTAGCGGGCCAAATTAATGTTTATTTTGTCGAGAACACTGCCCTCCAAGAAAACTATTTCGAGTATTCATTGATATTAATTTATAATCTTTTATCAGCGGTGGTTTTGATTGCTGTTTTATTACTATATAGAGGACCTGCACGGCTGGCTATTCCTATAGTTCTTCTTTCGTGCAGCATCATTTTTTTAATGATGCAAACTTATTTTATGGATAAAGATGCGTTTACGGCAAGCCAAACTGTAATTCATTATATTGCTCTTATTCCTATATTTATAGTATCTACATTGCAGATTTTGATTTTACGAAGGGGGAAAAGTAAAGGAAAATCTGATAATGCCTAATACACGTATAAATAGCAGAGAAATAGCTTACAATCCGTTGGTATCAAGAGCTTTGGGTGCAGCTGGGCAGTTGGGTTTGATGCGTCAAGCTCCGTGACTATGCGGACAAAGAAGCAATACTATTGCGAACCTAAAGATTACAAGGATGAGAATATTGAAATTGGTTTTATGATACGATGAGAGGGTGGTATTGGAAAATGATGATAGGCTTTGCACTGGTTGTATTTCTAGGCATCTTGCTTGAGGCCGGAATTTATATTGGCTCAGATACTTTCTCAATAAAGGAAGATGCATTTGCCATGGTACTTCCTGCAAGAGTTATCATTTATGCTATATGCTTGGTTCTCGTAACACTCTTCTATAGGAATATCTTTTTCTTTCTTCCTTTGATATTTTTACTGTTTTTAGCAATGCCTGTTATTGATGTGCGTAATTCTGAATACCCACCCGACTACAACTGGGAAGGTCAAGGAACAGTTAAATTCTTAGGTTTTTTCCCCGTGAAAGAGGTCGAAATTTTAACAGCGCCAAGAACAAAAGACACGGTTATTGAAACTGGCTTATCCTCTAACAATGCTATGGTAAGAATGTGGCTGTATTTATTTAAGAGAGCTTAACATGAGCGCAAGTAATCTAGACTATAGCGATGACAAAATAACGTATAGAGGTGCTGACCTGCCCCCCGAAACTTCCCTCACTTTGATGTAGAGTTTGCTCAAGCTTTTGAAGGAGCAAACAAATGCGAAAGAGCCGTTTTACTGAGGCGCAGATTATTGGAATGATTAAGGAGCAGGAAGCTGGGATGCCGACAGCAGAGGTCTGTCGCAGGCATGGCCTCAGTCCAGCGTCGTTCTACAAGTTCAAATCCAAATACGGCGGCATGAATATCTCCGAGACACATCGCCTTAAATCGCTTGAAGATGAGAACGGAAAATTGAAGCGTTTGCTGGCAGATACCATGCTCGACAATGTTGTCTTGAAAGACCTGCTGGGAAAGAACTGACGACGCCATCTGAGCGGCGGGCTGCAGCACTTAAGGCGATGCGGGATCATGATATCTCGCAGCGCAGGGTGTGCAGACTAGTTGGCGTCGATCCCAAAACCGTTCGACGTGACCGTCCACTGGATAATCCAGAAGTTCGCAAAGAGATGCATGTAATTGCCAGCAAACGACGGCGGTTTGGCTATCGCCGGATCGGCGTGCTGTTGGAACGCAAAGGAATGATCATGTATATTACCCGGCAGTGCATGTTTACATGCATGAGAGGGCACAAGAAACTTTACCGCCTCTACACCGAGGAAAAGCTGGGCGTCAGGCGACGAAGGGGCCGTAAACGAGCGCGTGGATCACGAACACCAATGCCGGTGGCTTTGCGCCCTGGCGTCCGTTGGTCCTTGGATTTTGTGTCTGACACGTTTGGTGCATCACGTAAGTTCCGGATGCTGGCTGTGAATGATGATTGTTGCCGCGAGAACCTGTGCCTGATGGCCGACACAAGCATCTCTGGTGCAAGGGTCGCACGGGAGCTGGATGCGCTTGTGCGTGTCTATGGAAAGCCCGCCTGCATCGTCAGTGATAATGGAACTGAGTTCACAAGCAGGGCGATCTTGAAGTGGGCTGGCGATAACAGCGTCGATTGGCATTACATTGACCCGGGCAAGCCGCAGCAGAATGGCTTCATCGAAAGCTTCAACGGGAGCCTGCGTGACGAACTATTGAACGAAGAACTGTTCGACACGTTAGATGACGCACGCCGCAAGTTGGCCCTTTGGCGGTACGACTACAATAACGTTAGGCCGCACTCATCGCTCGGAAACCAAACACCCGCAGAAGCACGTTGCACGCTTGAGAAATTTGAGGGCTCCGCGCACGATGCGCTTGCCCAAAACGAAACCACGGATTACAAAATCCAAACCCGCAAACTCTCATTATGAATGAGGGGGCCTCGGGGGGCAGGTCAGGTGTAATTAGTCTAACTAGACTAGATTTGATACCCTCTAAAAACCTCTAGGGCTTCTTCTTCCTCGATGCCGAGATACTTTTGTGTCGTTGTGATTGAAGCGTTCCCAAGCTGGATTTGACAGGCCCTCAAATTCTTGGTTTCGGCGTAGACGAGGGCAGGGCGGGTGCGTCTCAGTGAATGAGTGCCGTATAGCTCAGGATTTAAGCCGATAGCAGATACCCACGACTTAAGCAGTGTCAAGAATGCTCGCTTTGTAAGAGGGCTTGCCGGCTTTGTGCGAGAGTGCCGGCGCGTAAACAAAAAATCCCCGTAGGACAAAGAAGTTTCCTTTATATGTTCTTTCAAATCTTGCTTGGCGTAGTCGGTAAGCTGAAAAGTGATTGTGGTTCCCGTGGTGCGTGCTGTTTTTTGAGGTGTTACGCGGATTGTCTCGCGGACTTCGTGACCTGCGAGAACGTCCGACACTCTCAAATTCAAAACATCGCTTTCCCGAAGGGAAGAGGCAATAGCGAGTTCAAACAGAACCCTATCACGGCTGTATTTCAGCGATGACAATATAGTTCGAATGGCTCTGACCTCTTCGAGCGTGAGGGGTTTCTTGCGTCCTGTTTTTGCTGGTTTCATGGTTGGTTTTTTGGGTTTTAAACTTCCGTTATTGCGAGATTTTACACAAAAGCAGAAGTTTTTCAAGTTGATTTTTGGTGAAGTCGCTATAAATCAGCGTGTTGCGGGGAATCCAAACTACCACTTTGTAACAAAAGCGGAAGTTGCGGAGTAAATGTAAAGACTCAATCATCAACACAGATGTACTATGTTACGTAAAGCTCTCCATACTTGCTTGTATATTTTGTGTTATGGTGAACTAATTCAGGCGGTGAGCTATCTTGAAAAAGGTTTTCAATAAACCTCTCCCATTCCACTATAGGTTCATTTATAAAATGGAATGAAACAGGATAGCTATGAAGAGACATGCTGTTCAACATGTGAACATCGTCAGATAACTTTTGAGGGTCATCATAGACTAGCGCATCAACACTATCTCTACAGTCAAACTTAATACAACGAAGTTTGACTGATATATCTTCGTATCCAAACCCTTCAATTTCTTCACACAAAAAAGGAAATGCGATAATGAATTTGTACTCATTTATTAATGCGGTATCACTAATTAGTCGAGATATTTCCCCATGAGTTTTCTTTAGCTCAACTTTCTTATGGTTGTTCTTTTTCATTTTAAATAGATTTAGAAATCTAAACATCTTAAAAACCATGAATTGCTAATTTAACGAGCATTTTCATTGCCTCTGATGGGCTAGAAAGCCTGTGCCATTTTTGCATCCCAATAATTCGACCATTTATGACAACTTGACTATTTATCTGTTGCAACCTGATAATCCACTGATTAGTGTTATTTGTAATGTTTACAAATACTTTCCCGCTTGGAAGTTTATACATTAATTGAAGCCTGCCAACTGTAAATCCATCTCCTATTGCATCAGCAAGGCGCATATTCGCACCAGCACCATGAAGGTGACCACGCATTATAAAGCTTTGATTGGGAACTCGCAGCACTTGGACAGTTCCGCCAAGTGAAACAACAACATTTGATACCAAAAATGCTATACGAGCATAGTTTTCACCAGTGTCGCCACCGATTAAATCCCCAACAGCGGTGAAACCTTCCTCAAGAAAATTATACCCAGAGCCATAATTAGCACCGAATATCATAGATATACCCTGCCCAGCGGTAGAAGCACCATATGCCGTTAACGCAACTCCTGCGGCTGTTGTTCCTGGCTCTGGGACGATAATCCCCACAACTCCAACCACAGCTTCACCTGCTCCAAGCACTGTTAATCCAGTACCCATTGCAATGCGTCCTACCGCCCCCCAGAAAGTTTCACTTTCAAAAGCAATATGCCGAGCGATATCTGATAAAGCATCATGTAAAGCATCGGCGGCTTCATCATTTGTGTAAGTGCTGAATGTCTGGTTATTATCTAAGTGTTTAGTCCCACAATCT
>DBOI01000152.1:14048-18648 GCA_002299245.1 Hydrogenovibrio sp. UBA650 | reverse complement strand
CTGATAGGCATAACCAATTATGTAGTACGACTGATCTCTATAAACAAGCAGATAGAGCCCTTTACCAATCAAAAAAGCAAGGGCGAAACCAGTTCACCATTGCCGCAATTGAACCTCAAAAACTAATCTGAGAGAGTAGAAAAATGAAAATCGTGTCATACAGCAGTAAACCTTACGACAAACAGGCTCTTTGCCGAGTGCTTGATGCCGAATGGGACATTGTATATACAGAGTTGGCTTTGGATCTGCACTCTCTAAGTTTAGCTAATGGCGCAGAGGTAATTACCGCCTTTGTAAACGACCGACTCGATAGAGCAGTACTAGAAAAGCTCTATGCAGGTGGTACCCGTTTAATCGCGCTGCGCTGTGCCGGCTTCAATAACGTTGATCTTGAAGCGGCAAAACAGCTCGGCATAAAAGTAATGCGAGTACCTGCCTACTCTCCGTACGCCGTTGCCGAACACACGGTTGGCTTAATGTTGACCCTGAACCGTAAATTTCACCGAGCTTATAATCGAGTCCGAGAAGGTAACTTCTCACTTAACGGCATGCTCGGCTTTGATATGCATGGTAAAACCATCGGTATTATCGGTGCGGGTCGCATCGGTCGCCTGGTTGGCAAAATGCTCAAAGCCTTTGGTTGTGAAGTGCTTATCTATGACCCTTATGACTGTTCCGCCTGCAAACAGATGGGCATTACGCAAGTACCAATTGAACAGATTTTTACAGATTCTGATGTAATCAGCCTACACTGCCCACTCAATAAAGAGACGACTCACATTATCAATGCTGACTCTATTTCAAGCATGAAAACAGGGGTCATGCTAATCAACACCGGACGTGGTGGTTTGATGGATACATCGGCATTAATCGACGGTCTAAAATCGGGCAAAATTGGTTATTTAGGTATGGATGTTTATGAAAAAGAAGGCGCACTGTTCTTTGAAGACCACTCTTGTGAAATCATTCAGGACGACGCCTTTGAACGCCTGTTAACTTTTCACAATGTATTGGTAACAGGTCACCAAGCCTATTTCACCCAAGAAGCACTGTCTCACATTGCAGAGACCACCGCGCTGAATATCCAGGCCTATATTTCTGGAAATAATAGCTGCTTAGAAAATGAACTGACTTGCAGCTGAAGACGGCCTATTTGCAGCTTTTAGCTTTCTCTTTGGCTTTATCAAACATCGCTTTGCGCACTTTACGTTTGTAATCACTGTCAACAAACTCTTGTGGCTGCGGATTGAGTAGATAATAGAATTCATCTTTGCGTTTTTTAGCTTTTACTTCATCCAGGTTTTGTAAATGCACTGGGGTCACAACCGCAATTCTCAATTTTGGATTCATGCGTTTTAGTGCACCAACCGTACCTAAATGCTCTTCACTGTGGAAGCTGCCATTGAGGTGTACCACCTGACTATTTTCAGTTTGCTGCATCGCTAAGTGAATTGACTCCGCCATGGTGTTATCTCGAGTCAACTGAGCCAGATAACCATTGCGCTGGCGTTTTTTGGGCATGTGTTTTGAACCGCTCATAAAACTAAAGAACTTCTCTTCATAGCCTTCGACTGTGGCAAACGGCTGTTCTGCTATATAGGTTTTCTCTTCAGCATCCATCTTGTCATAGTAAGCTTCGCCTTGACGTCCAATACAGCGCACAAGATCAGCGGCGGCGTTGGCCGCAATCACCGGTATAAAATTGGCTTTTGCGTATTCAACCAGAGGGCGATAACTCCCGGCATAGTTTCTCCAGGCCGGAGTCTCTTTGATTAGATATCGCTCACCAATTTCGCCATCAATATAGTTATCCAAATTGGTTTTTTGATCGCGATTAAACATTTCCATACTCAATTGAGTAGGCCTGTCAATTTGTTGATTGTGTTGATGTAATGCGGCCAACATCTGCATTTGTAGCAGATGAGAAGCTTGATTGCCGTGGTATTCACCAATAAATACCACGTCGTAGCTCTTTAATTCGGCTAAGGCCTGTTGAAAACTGACTTGATTAAAACTTGTGTCTAACAATTGGTAGTCATAAGCCGTCTTAAGACTGGTTTGCATGCTTGCATTGGTTGGTTGCGCATCGGTTTTAGGCAGACTTGAACAACCCGTTAAAACACTTAAGCTCATAACTAAACTTAACAGGGATACAAATTTCATTTTGCTAGCTCCTTACGTGCAACCCCTGACTCAATTGCCGCCTGACTAATTGCAAACGGCACCACATCAATTAATCTAGGATCGTTGGGTTTAGGAATAATATAATCCTTGCCATACTCAAGAGATTCAAGACCATAGCTATCGAGCACGTCTTGCGGGATTTTTTTATGCGCCAGCTTTTGCAGGGCATGAACCGCTGCGATCTGCATTGGCATATTGATTTGCGAAGCGTGGACATCCAAAGCGCCACGAAAGATATAGGGGAAACCGAGTACATTATTAACCTGGTTTGGATAGTCACTGCGGCCGGTAGCCACAATCACATCATCTCTGGTAGCGTGCGCCAATACCGGGTTAATTTCTGGGTCCGGGTTTGCCATCGCAAATACAATCGGTCTGGCCGCCATGCTTAACAGCATTTCAGGAGTCACAATGTCTTTACCAGAAACACCAAAAAATACATCGGCATGATCCAGTGCATCTGCCAAGGTCATTTGATCGGTTTCACGTGCAAAGGCTTGTTTGTAATGGTTTAGGTCATGGCGATGATGGTTAACCACCCCTCTGCTATCAACCAGAGTGATATGCTCACGTTTGGCGCCAAGTGCCAGTAACAAGTTCATAGAGGCGATTCCGGCCGCACCGGCACCAACACAGACAATTCGAGCACATTCCAGTGTTTTTTCCTGCAGCTCGAGCGCATTTAACAGGCCTGCAGCGGCAACAATTGCGGTACCGTGCTGATCATCATGAAATACTGGAATATCTAACTTCGCCTTTAGAGCCTGCTCAACTTCAAAGCATTGAGGAGCAGCTATGTCTTCTAAATTGATACCACCAAAGGTAGGGGCAATATTAATAATGGTCTGAACCAATTCATCGGTATCGGCACAGTCAACTTCTATATCAAACACATCAACATCGGCAAAACGTTTAAACAACATAGCCTTGCCTTCCATCACCGGTTTACTTGCCAGAGCACCAGTGTTTCCAAGCCCTAAAACAGCAGTACCATTGGAAATCACAGCCACCAGATTACCTTTTCCGGTGTAACGGTAAGCATTTTCAGAGTTTGCCTGAATCTCTCGCACTGGTTCAGCAACACCAGGACTATATGCCAGACTCAAATCGTGTTGAGTTTGACAGGCCTTGGTAAGACCGGTTTCTAACTTACCCGGTTTGGGAAGTTCGTGATAGTGCAAGGCATCTTGTTTTAAATCAGACATAGTTAATCCAACGATTTTCAATTAGCTGTCTAACTTACAGACTCAAATGGTTAATATCAATAGCAAGTTCTAAAAACACTCTGTAAGACCATTAACAAAATCAATCCATCTAAATTAGCTTTAATAAGGCCTGTAAATTTTGTTGTTATAATCATTTGTCAGTGTTTGTTAACTTCTCAGGGATGAAAATGCCTTTAGCCTTACTGTTTGTTACCCTTTCTATTTTCTCTACTCAAGCGATTGCCAATTCTTATCCTTATTCCAACTGGCCAAACTACGGTTATGACCAGCAAGGAAAGGCCAAACAGAACAGTTTTGGCGAATGGAAAAACTGGATGCAGAATAACCTCAATGGTAAAAACTGGCAGCAGGGTGACGGTAATATTTTTCAGGACGCCAAAGGCTTTTATAAACTATTGGGAAGCGGCAAAACCAAATGGAAATTCTATTTTGACGTCGATTTTCAGTTAGAGATGGACGCCTGGTTAAAAGGCCAAGGGAAATCTAATACCAATAATCGATACAACCAGTATTACAATCAAAATCAGTACTGGAATCAGCAGGGACAAATGCAACCCAATTACAACTATGGCGGCCAAGGCTATTATCAAGGATACGGCTACCCGCAAGGCAGTTACTATAACTATCCTTACAACTACCCTTCCTACGCTCCAAATCGGTAACCAGGTTTAAGCACTATTTATTTTTGGCTCTAAGAGCTGCATCATAGGCCAGGTTAGCCCAAACTAAAGCAATATCGGGGTCATCAAACAGTTCTTCCGGTGCTCGGTAATAGGACATCTTTAAAATCTTTCCTTGCTTATCATATTCAAAAGGCCCTAGCCCTTTAGTTTCAAACTCTGGAATAGACTGTTTGTCTGCTTTTAGGTAAAGCTCATCATCCGCGACCAGGGCAAACATCAAACCATCGTGATAGATTCCGAAACCACCAAACATTCGCTTTGCTGCAATTGGCCCGAATAATTCAAATACCGACTGTAGATTGTCAACAAATTCACTCATAAAACCTCCACACTACTAAAACATTTCAAGTATTACTTTTGCTCTTTTAACAAGCAAATTTTTTTGCTTAATCCCTCTGCGTTTGCTATTTTTAAACAAAAATTTGTTTGATATTTACATGGCTGTAAATTTTCCCTGTTAAAACTCTTACAAAAGCCACGCGTTCTATAGGAGGAGTGTAAATGTCA
>DBOI01000152.1:0-13773 GCA_002299245.1 Hydrogenovibrio sp. UBA650 | reverse complement strand
GCCACACGGCTTGGTAAAAAACTCGGCAAACCCAAACTCGCTGAAATCACACTAATAGATACCAATCGAATCCATCTATGGAAACCTCTGCTACACGAAGTCGCCTCCGGATCACTTGATACTGGTCGCGAGGCTTTAAGCTACCGCGCCCATTCAGCAGATCATCACTACTACTTTCAACTGGGTGAGTTTTGCAACATCGACCATAATAAAAAACAGATAGAGCTCGCCCCCTTAAACGATCATCACGGCAAGCAAGTACTACCTAACAGGGTTCTCAATTATGACTACCTTGTTATAGCGATCGGTTCACGTTGCAATGACTTTGGTATCTCCGGTGTAAGAGAACACTGTTTTACCATGGACTCGGCACTGGAAGCCGAAGACCTTCATATGACTTTTCTAAACCGCTTTCTGCAATTCTCTGAAAATATCACTCAACATGAACCGGTAAAAGTAACTATCGTTGGCGGCGGAGCAACAGGGGTGGAGCTCGCTGCTGAGCTCTATGCAACCGTTGACAGACTTGAACAATATGGCGTTCACCGGTTGCACCACAACTCATTACAAGTAGACATTATCGAAGCGACTGAGCGCATACTTCCGGTATTACCGGAAGCGCTAGCAAAAAAAGCCCAGTCTACCCTGGAAGAACTTGGAGTGAGAATTCAAACCAATCGAACCGTCAAAGGAGTAAATGCCAATAAACTGATGATTGATGACCAAGAAATCAGTGCCGATTTAATTGTTTGGGCTGCTGGCGTTAAGGCGCCCAAGTTTTTGGCAGACCTCGATCTGCCGACAAATCGTATCAATCAAATTGAAGTCAAAAACAACCTTCAGGTTGTCGGCCATGATCAAATCTACGCCATAGGAGACTGCGCTTTTCTGCTGCAGGACAATGATTGTCCTGTTCCGGCAACGGCACAGGCCGCCCACCAAATGGCAAAAGTATGCGCTGATAATATTGCCGCTCAAATCCGTGGTAAGGAACTCAACAACTTTACCTATGCCGATCACGGTACCCTGGTAGCCTTAAGTCACTTTCAGGCCGTTGGAAATCTGCTCGATGAATTATTAAAACGCAACTGGTTAGTAGAAGGTAAAGTGGCACACCTTGCATACGTCAGTTTATATAGACGTCACCAAATCGCGATACACGGATATGGAAAAACCCTTTGGCTGATTCTGGTCAATCTATTAGAAAAAAAGGTAAAACCCAAACTTAAACTCTATTGAGTTGTTCAAATTTGATTTTCTAAGTCATCAGAGTTTTGATTTTGTTTTGCAAATCTCTTAAGCAAAGCTGACTATATCGTGTACGCAAAATCGTTTTCAGAAAACTCCAAACTCAGTAACTCTATGTATTAACAATATTTTCTTAATATTTTATTTGTCTCAATACTTTTATAGCGCTAAAAAAACACCTCGATTTTGCTCTTGTCTTCCGTTCTGAAATCCGTAATCTGGAATTAAGAAAATTAGCCCTTGCTTATATTTTCAAAGTTAGATTCAAGATTAAAGGCCTAATTTTTGAAAACGATTTTTTAACTGGGAGTAACAGGATTATGAAACGTAGATCATTTTTAAAACACTCACTTGCAACAAGTGCGGCAGTGGTCGCAGCTAATGCAGGTCTATTAACCGCTAACAATGTTCTAGCTGCCTGGAATGACAAGGCATTCAAAGCAAAAACAATTGACGATGCAGTTTCTTCTGTATATGGAAATGCCGGTACAACAGACTCTGGAGACATTAAATTAAAAGCGCCTGCAATTGCAGAGAACGGTGCAGTAACACCGGTTACGGTTGATGCATCTGCTATTGATGGCGTTGAGTCTATCTCGATTCTAGCGAGTAAAAACCCTCAGCCAATGGTTTGTGAATATAAATTTGCAGGTGCGGCTAAAGGTTTTGTATCAACCCGTATAAAAATGGGTGAAACCATGAACGTGGTTGCGGTGGTTAAAGCTGGCGGAAAACTATTGAAAGCACAACAGGAAGTCAAAGTAACGATCGGTGGATGTGGTGGATAACCCAGTTAAAAAAAGTTTTTAACAGGTTACTGAATCCAAACATTATTTACAAAGCTAGAAGCTTTAAAGGAATTTAATTATGAGTATTAAAATCAGAATGCGTGGAAAATCAAAAGGTGGTGTTGCAGAGATTAAAGCACTAATCAAACACCCAATGGAATCAGGTGTTCGCATGAACAAAAAAACCGGTAAGCCATTTCCACCTAAATACATCGATATGGTCGAAGTGTTGGTAAACGGCAATAAGGCTGTCGATGCTCAGTGGTCAGGTGCGGTTTCTGCTAACCCATATATGGCGGTTAAAGTCACTGCTGAAAAGGGTGATAAGGTCACTGTAAACCTAACCGATAATACCGGTGAGAAAGGTGCACAAACTATTGCCGTAAAATAATCACAACTAAACATCGGTTTTTTCTAAGCGATCCCTGGCGACTCAAGTTGCCGGGGATTTTTGATATTTAGCATTTTTAAAAACGGCCATTTACCTGCATTGAATAGTGAGTTGGTGATTTTCTTGGCATTAAAAACGCCCAGTCAGGCAAACTATTTTCAGTTGCTGCCTTAACCTCAATATCACCAGAATAGTTTAATTTTGGGTTCAACTGTAGCTGGCCTGTTAAATTCCAGCCTTTACCTTCGCCCAAAATCGAGGTGTCGATCGGCGATAGTTCAGCTTCAGCTTGCTGCAATGAGAGTTTGGTTGATGGGAATTGATTACCCATAAAATTAAGGCCTGTTAATTTGGTTTCAGCCTGTAATTTTTTTGGCCACCTGTTGTGTAAATCGATGCTGGTATCGAGGTTTTCGATCTCCAGCTTTCCTGCCAAACCACTCAACAACGAAGGAATTTTGGGATTGATATTTTGAGCAATCTGCATTGCTTGATCAAGCTGCACTACTCCCTCAATATTAACCAAATCAAGGTTTTCTAAATTTAACAGGCCAGTATTAATATCGCCTTTCAGCTCAGAGTTTTTTAGTTGCCAGTTGAAATTCAAATCTGCCTTTAACATCAATAGAGACATTGCTTGAAGATTCCACTTCAATTCACCCAAACTCTGCTGCTTATAACGCAAGTTTGCCGAGCCGTTCCAGAGGGTTCCAGTGGTTGAGCTGACAGTCACTCCGGCATTATCCAATTGAGCTTTGACAGCCGAGGTCTGTGCCACAAAACCAGCTGGAATATGCACAAGCAGAGAGCCTAGCAATACCGTTATAAAAACGATAGCAAGATAAAGCGGTTTAATTTTTACGAATGAATCTGACATGATCGAAACTTATTTAGAAAGCGTGAATTCAACTTTGGCTTTAACCAAATCGACACCAATTGAATTCATCTGCATTTTACTTGGAACCAAACCCTCTCGCTCCAAAGTAGCCAGCCACTTCATCAGGCGCGACGCTTTTACTTCATCAAAACTGACACGACCACCATCCTTAATGCCTTGAACGGTTTTGATCTGTTTGAAGAGTTTTTGCTTACGCAAACTGGTCTGTAGCTTTTGTAACAGGCTATTCTGAGTTGTCAGATTTGAACGCTTTGGGGCATTACTATTAGTAAGGTTTTGCTTTACTAAAGGGACCTGTTGATTTAACCACTCCCACTCCTGCTGTGATGCCTTTAACTTTTGCTCCGCTTCAAGCTTACTGGTTTGAACCGGTTTCCAAATTAACAGGTAAACCAGCACCAAAGCCAGAAAACCCAGCATTAGCTTTAAAAGCTGCCTTTCACGACTCTCCAGGGACAGCCACCAGTCATTAATTTGCTGCAACATAGATTTCCCCTTCAGCCAATTCACTGGTCACATTTTTAAGGGTCAGACGCATGCTGACTTTCGAAGCCGGTTTATTAGAAAGCTGGATCAATTTTTCAATATCCGTAGACTTTGGTGCTTGTACCTTCAATATCAACTTGTCGACTTTAGCCTGATCCCACTTTAATTCAACTAATTTAACGCGCTTACTATTCTCAAACCACGGCTCAATGGCCTGTAAAACTGGCATCAATTCAGCGACCTCACCACTTGGGGCTCCGCCCTGTTTGAGCTTACTTAAAGTTTGAGCTTTAATATTTACAATTCGTTTGCTCTCAGGGAACAAGGTCTTAAATAGTTTCTCACTCTGAGCTCTGGTATGCTCTGCCTGCTCAATAAGTTGCTGATTCTGAAACACTTGCAACCCAAGCCAAACGCCAAATACCAGCACCGACAAGACCCCAACCCAGCGCCATTCTGCAAGCCCTTGAGCGCCTTTGGAACTATTTTTATATTGTCCCTGACTCAGACTTAATTTTGATACTTGAGGTAAGTTGAGTTTGGCACTTGATAGCAGGGCGCGTTTTTCAACAGCATGCTGCTTTAAGAATGAATCTGAACTCTGCTCAGCTTGAGACTTAATCACTTCAAACCAATTAAGGTCTGCCGCAAACCCCTGTTCTAAACTCGTTCTAACCAATAGTGCTTGCTCACACTCACAGGTGAACCAGGGGTTGTCATCTTCTTGTTTAAAGGGAATACGAAAACAATCCGGTACCAAAACTGCATTTTCCAAACCGAGTTCAGCTAATTTTTCAGACCAAGCTTGCATGTTGTGATGGCTGACAACCGCAGCGGAAACACAATCATTGCTGTCACGTTCATAGGCAACAATGTGATACTCATCAAGGCGTTCTGTTAAACCTTCTTCAAGTGAGTAAGGCAATGCAGCCTGCCAGTGAGCTTTGCGTTTACCAGGCACAATAACCCGATCCATAACAACTTGCTGAGTCGGCACCCAAACAATCGTTATTTCACGTTCTAAGGCGCGTTCTGAGTGCAATGACTCCAAGGTTTGATCAAAGTCCAATGGCTTGCCGTCCATATCGGCAAGCAGCAGCTCGCCATGCAAGTCAAAACTCGCCACCAATCGATTGTTTAATAATTTGTTATAACTCATTAAAGCTATTCTCTATAAACCAAACAGGTTGTTATTTATTCGCCTGTTGAATCGTGTCAGGCATAGCCTAACCATCGCTGAACCAAAACTACTTTTTGCTCAGATTGACGATGGAAAATGGAATAGACAAGCTGCCTAATTTCACCATAATCAATCTGCGCCTGTAGCTGAAAGTAATCACTTGTAACGGATAAAACACCCTCAGGCAAATCGTTTTCTATTTCTGCTTTATCAAACCCGGTTTGATCAATTAAAAAATTAATGAAATCTTCTACTTTTGTTACCGGTTCAACTTCACGTTGAACCAGCCACTGCTGGACAATCTCTTCAGTCATCCACTCTGTTAAAGCTAACAACACTTGCTTATTAACGGTATTAACGTTTATAGCCGTTACTTTTGGCAGTGCTGTGACTTGAGTTTTAAGCGTATCTAACTCCCATTCCGCAAGCTTATCCATGGTTTCTAAATTCTGCAGCTCGCTGACCATTACCAATGGTTGGTTAGCCGCTCTATAAGCTGGTTGTTTCAGCAGATAGGTTGAGCTTTCGGCGCCATAATCTCCCGGCTCATCATTTTCATCGACCCAATCGGTAAGAATATCCGCAAATCCAGAAAAATCTCGAACCACCTGGTCTGATTTCAGTGCTATGGCCAGATGGCGCTCAATCACTTTTTGCCAAAATTTACGTTTGTTCTCGTCCGCTTCAAGCACGTTATTCAAGTTCAATCGCGATTGCAAATCAACCATTTCACCGCTGACTAAACCGCCTTCAAAGTCAATAGGCACCAGTTTTTGCGCCCACTGCTCTTTTAAATGATCAACTTTATTACTTCTTAAATCCGCAGCTAAACCCTTTTTAACCCAGCCTTCAAAACCATAGGCAACCGACATGGAGTGGGCCTGATGAATCATATAGGCACTGCGCTTGATCTGAACGTGCTGATTGTACAGCAGTTCACTCATCACCATGGTAACCAAAGCGACCACCAAAAGTACCGTTAATAGAGCAAACCCCTTCTGCTTACGCATGCTAGTTTGCTCCCATAAAAATACGTGAGATAGTACCGAACTCTTGGTGCTCAATATTAACCCTGGTCGCCCTTGGCAGCATATCGCTATCTTGACCAGCAGCAGGCCAGTTTTGCAGCCACTTGTTATCCTTGTTGAGTAAGGCTACTTCAAACTGATTCACACCTTTTAACAAGGCAACTTTCTGTACTTCAGTATCCTGAGCTCGATCTAATACCTGCCAGGTGAGTCTGAACAGAGTATTATCTTCAAGTTGATAGCCAACTCTAACCAAACCTCCATTTGCATTCAAGGTAGGGTATTGAGCAATACTGGTAAATTCCAAACCGGTATCTTCTCGGTATTGAAACGCCGGCAATGCCGAGCCCAATTGATCCTGAATTGACCGTGGAGCCATCTGCACTAAGTCTTGCTGAATTCGCCATACTGTACGTTGCCATTTTTCAGTCTGATCGATATGCTGATCTACCGTTGTTTTGACGTTCACCATATTATTGATGCTCTGATACGCCAACACAGCGATTACCGCAGAAACACCTAATGCGACTAACAACTCAATTAGGGTGAACCCTTGTTGGAGCTTGGATTGATTATGACTAAAACATTTGGGCTGCATTATTCAGGCTTTCCAACAACCGTTGCCAATGATGCCGACACTTGATCGGTTTCAGCCTCTTTGACCATCACCGACAACCTAAAGATTTGCGGTATAAAAGTCGGTTCAGTTTTGTATTCAAGCTGCCAATCCCGACCAAGCACGGTTTTTATATTGTTTGATCCGGGTTGCGGCTGACCAAATAACTGGTATTCAGCAACGGCATCTTCAGCTATCCATGTGGCAATTATTTTTGACTCTAAATGGCCCTGATTATTAGCCGACACTCCCATGCTTCGACTCGCCGCAGATAAGGCTACTGCAATAATGGCAAGCGCAACCATTACCTCGATTAAGGTAAACCCCTGGTTATTTGCTTGAAGGCGGTTTGGTTTCATTACTCTTCAGGCCTGTTAAATTCCAATAACTGGTTCCATTCAATCACGGCGGCGGCTTCGTCAGACTCAGATATCAGCTTTAGCGTTATTTTTCCGGGAACCACTTCACCACTTGGCCAAATGATCCAACCCGGGTTTTTTAGCTTTTGTTGTCTGGCAATGGTTTCATCAAACTGCCATTCAACCTCAAAACTCTCCGGCCATTGATAACTCTCAATGGCATTATCTGGCTGCCACTTGTATTCTTGTTTTGAATAAAGGTTCAGCCCCTTCTCATCCGGAACAAGTAATAACAGCTTCTGCCTGAATACAGCTTCATCGGCGACCTGTTTGAAATACTGTTCGACTCTAACCTGCTGGCCATTAGTTGCATCTTGGTTAAGTCTTCCCAGTGACAAAACTCCGACCGCGACTACCACCGCCATGATCACCACCACAACCATCAACTCGATAAGCGTAAAACCGGCTTGATCTGTTAGCTTTGGCGGTGATCGGGATAATTCTGTACGCCGATACATCGTCAATTTTAGAAATTATTTAATGTTCCATTGACCAATTGTGGCATTAATACCCTCACCACCATCTACCCCATCAGCACCATAGGTAAATAAGTCAAACTCACCGTGCTCTCCAGGGGATAGATACAGATACGGATTTCCCCAAGGATCAACCGGTACGGCATCCAATAGAGGCTTCCAGTTTTTAGGTAACGGATCATCGGTTGGCTTTTGTACCAGAGCATCCAGGCCTTGATCCGTTGTTGGGTAGTTAAAGTTATCCAACTTGTAGAGTTTCAAAGCGGAAGAGACCGCAGAAATATCCTGCTTTGCTTTTACCAGTCTTGCTTCATCTGGTCGATCCATAAGATTTGGCACCACAAACACGGCCAAAATTGCAAGAATCACCACAACCACCATTAGCTCGATCAAGGTAAAACCTTTCTGGAGTTTGAGTTCTGATTTGTACATTTTCATTTTTACGTAAGCCCTTATCTATATAAGTTTGTTACAGCTAACTTTGTTACAGCGTTAAGTTAACCACCAACCATCTGATTCATTTCAAAGATTGGCATCATTATCGCCAACACAACCGTCAAAACAACACCGCCCATAATAATAATTAACATCGGTTCCAAAATACTTACCAAAGTATTGGCTGAGGTCTCTACTGAAAACTCATAGTGTTTCGCAGCTTTTAGCAACATAGTATCCAGTTGGCCTTTTCCTTCGCCAGTTTTGACTAGGTTCATCATTAAAGGAGGGAAAAAACCGGCCGTGTGCATCGCTTTGGCAACAGAAGCGCCTTCACGGACATCATCAGACATTTTTAGCACCGAACGCTTCATTGGATCCAGAGTAACGACTTCAGAAGCGATTTTTAAAGCATCCTGTATCGCAACGCCACTAGACAGAAGGACGCCTAAAGTTCTGGCCCATCGAGCTGATATCGAGAAAATCAGGAACTTCTTCACACCGGGTATTTTTAAGGCCAAACTATGCATTTTATAGCGCCCTTTTGGCTGGCGCATAATCCAAATAAATACACCCCAGATAACAAATGCACCAACCAGTAACCATGCCCATTGATTTTGAATGAAGTCACTCATGGAGATCATCCCTTGAGTCAGGGGTGGCAGGTCTTGTTTCATGCTATCAAACACCTTGACCACTTTTGGTACCACAAATACCATTAGGAATAACACAATTAAAATTGCGACAACCACCATTAATACCGGATAGATCAGCGCAGTCTTCATTTTCTTATGCAACTGATCTCGCTGCTCAACAGCATCTGCCAAACGTGATAACACCTGATCAAGATAACCACTCTCCTCTCCGGCTTGAATTGTGGCTATGACATCTTTGTCGACTCTCATCGGTGCCTGACTCAAAGCAGTCGCCAAGCTGTGGCCTTCGGAAACCTTGTTGTGTAGACTGGTGACAAAACGACTCATCTGCTTTGACTCATCCTGCTTTGCCATAGAGCGCAAGGCATCATTTAAAGGCGTTCCAGCATCCAATAATGTATAGAGTTCACGAGTAAACAGGGAAAGGTCAGAGGTAGCGATAGAACTGCTAAAAAAGCTATTTGAAGAGCCATTTTTGTTACTGGATTGACTTGCAATTTCAGTGACCTGAGTCGGCATTAAACCGGTATCTCGGAGTTTCTGTCTAACCAGTTTCTCAGAGTCGCCTTCAAGTAAACCCTTTTTAAGTTTTCCGGCTTGATCTAGAGCTTTGTATTCAAATGCAGGCATGTCAATTCACTATTCCTGAGTAACACGCTGCACTTCAGCCAAACAGGTTTGGCCCTGAAGTACCGCTTGATAGCCATTCTGTCGCAGAGAACCTGAACTCTTGCGAACTTCTGCCAACAGCTCATCTTCAGGGGCATTTGAATAGATCAGTGTACGAACATTCTCATCAATCAAAAACAGTTCATACAACCCCATTCGTCCTTGATAGCCTGTATGCTGACAGGTTTCGCAACCACAAGGTTCATAAATTGTGGCTTGCTCGACGCCCATCATCTGGCACTCGACCTCTGTGGCTTGATGTGGGGTTTTACAGTCGTCACATAGAGCACGTACTAAACGTTGCGCTAAAACCCCGACAACACTTGACGAGAGTAGAAATGGCTCAACGCCCATATCACGTAAACGGGTAATCGCCCCTACTGCAGAATTGGTATGAAGAGTAGATAAAACCAAGTGACCAGTTAACGAAGCCTGAACCGCAATATTAGCCGTTTCAGCATCACGAATCTCACCAACCATCACCACATCTGGATCCTGTCGAAGAATCGCTCTTAACCCTTTGGCAAAAGTCATATCCGCTTTGCTATTAACCTGTGTCTGGTTAATGCCATCAATGTTGTATTCAATCGGGTCTTCCACCGTCATGATGTTACGCTTGGCATCATTCAACATACTAAGCCCGGCATAAAGCGTGGTGGTTTTACCTGACCCGGTAGGCCCGGTAACCAGGAAGATTCCATGAGATTTTGACAGGGCTTGTGTGACACCCGCATCGACTTTAGATGGCAGCTTTAATTGTTGTAGATTCAGGCGTCCTGCACTTTTATCAAGCAGTCGCAATACAACTCGTTCTCCAAAGCTCGAGGGAATCGTCGACACACGCAGATCTACCGCTCGGCCACCAAGCTTTAGAGAGATTCGGCCATCCTGAGGCAAGCGTTTTTCTGCAATATCGAGTTTAGCCATAACCTTAATTCTCGACACCAGCATATTAGCCAGTCCAAGTTTAGGTGTAAGCATGGTCTGTAAAACGCCGTCAACGCGGAAACGAATTCTCAATTGGTTTTCGAATGGTTCAATATGAATATCGGATGCACGCGAGCGAATTGCTTCACTCAATATGGCATTGAGTAATTTAATGATTGGCGCTTCATCTTCACTATCCAACAGGTCTTCAGGCTCGCCAACTTCAGCAAATACCGAGGCCAAATCATCCGTCTCTATTGCCTCTATTGCTTCCATAGACTGTTGCCCATGAGTAGAAAAAGCTTTTTGAATCTCAATATCGAACTCTGTAGAGGGAATCTTCTCCAGCAAAACTTCAACATTGGCGAGCTGACGCTGCATCTCTAATAGAGCATTTACAGGGGTCTGCTCAGTATAATGCAGAGTAATCCCTTGCTCACTATTAGCTATCAGCAGTTTATTTTTGTTGGCAAAACTGTAAGAAAGCGCAACGCTCATAGTCCAAGCAACTCTTCAGTTGTAGTGGTGTAAATTAACTGCTCTTTTTCATCATCAGCTTTAGTTTCTACCTTATTGACGGTCATAGGACTCTCAGATGAATCAGGCACCTTGCCTGTGCCATCTTTTTGCCATTGTTCTATAGTCGGCATTTTAGGGCGTAAACCTTCGCCTAAAAGCCCCTTGTCATCTTTAGATAGCATGGCTTTTTGCTCGTCATAAATGTAACTGTACTTTTGACGACTATAGTAATCACTCATCTGTTTATTGCGAATAATCACTGGACGAATAAACACCATCAAATTAGAACGTTCGCGAGAATTTGAGCTCGACTTGAAGAGGTTGCCAAATAATGGAACTTCAGCTAAACCTGGGACTTTAGAGTTATTCTCAGACTCTTTTTCATCAATTAAGCCACCCAGTACAACCATATCGCCATCACCGACAATAACTTTTGTTTTAATCTGGCGCTTTCTGGTCTGAACATCAACCGCCTCACCTCTTGGTAGAACATCAGAGACTTCCTGATCAATCTCTAGGTAAACTTCGTTGCCTTCATTAATCTGCGGCTTTACTTTTAATTGTAGCCCTACATTTTGGCGTTCAATGGTACTGAAAGGGTTGCTTACAGAGGTAGTTGTACTGGTGTAAGAACCGGTTTGGAACGGCACCTCTCTACCTACCAGGATTTCGGCCTCTTCATTATCCAAGGTCAAAATAGATGGTGTGGCTAAAATATTTGAATCTGTATCAGAATTAAAGGCCTTGATTAGTGCTCCCCAACCTCGGTTTTGGCTATCAATCTCTCCAAAAACTAGAGAAGTTCCGGAGCCGACATCAACCGAAGTCGTTGCTCCTCCAGAAGCGGCAGCTAAGCCGAGAGAAGGCAAGATTCCTGAGAAATTGACCAAACCAACTCCGTTTTCTGAATTCAGAATCCAATCGACACCTAATTGAGCCGACTTCTCTACCGAAACCTCAACAAAAATAGCTTCAATAAGAACTTGTGCACGGCGAATATCGAGTTGTTTAATAACACTTTTCAAGCCATTGAGTACCGGGGTCGGGGCACTGATTATTAGAGCATTCATTCGCTCATCAGCTTGAATACTAATCTGCTTTTCCAGTTCAGTTTTATCCAAGGCACTGGTTGCTATAGAGTTCGCTTTCTTAGCACCATTTGACGCTGATTTAACTTCTGCTTGACCGCCAGTTTCATCTGCCAGTTGAAACAGCTTGTTACCGGCAATTTTTTGTAAAACCTTAGCCATATCTGCGGCTTTTGCATATCGTAAATAGATAACTTGAGCGCCACCTTCAGCATCGACAGGCTGATCCAAATCGGCAACCAAAGCACGCAACATCATTCTTTTAATTTCGTCACCACTCAAAATAAGTCGGTTGGTACGCTCATCAAAACCGATAGTTACTTCAGTCCCAGCCTTCCCCTTTGGCAGTACGCTTTTTAAAGTCTTTGATAAATCTGTTACAGAGGTGTGTTTAACGGAAATGACTTCGAAAGCTCCGCGAACATCAACGTCAACGCGTTTAAGAATACTCTTGATACGATTAATATTAGAGACCGTATCAGAAACGATTAGTTTGTTACTCTCAGTCTGAGCAACCAAGTGCCCTTCTTTAGCAACCAGAGGACGTAACACGGCAACCAATTTTCCGGCATTTACATACTTAACGTTGATAACTTCGGTAACCCACTCTTCACCGTATTCATCCCAACCACGATATGGAATTTGGTCTCGCGCCAAATTAACTGGGATTATCTTGATAACACCATCGCCCTGTACAGCGGCATATCCGTAAACATTCAAAACCGCCAGAAAAGAATCGTATAGAGCATCGGCCTTCATGCCTTCTGGGGCGATAAATGTAACTTTGCCTTTGACACGGGGATCAATAATAAAGTTTTTACCGGTAATCTTTGCTACTGACTCAATAACTGTATTGATATCGGCCTGCTTAAAGTTCAGTTTCAAAGTGCCTTCTGCATAACTCTGGTTACAAAACAAAACAATCGCCGGAAAAAGCGACAAACCAACCAATCTTCTCATAGACTTTATGTAACTCATCAAAGCTCTCTCTAATTCAGTTCCACCGTTAATGGAACACTTTGTCCTTTACGGTTAAGCACTAATTCTAAATAATCTTTTTTCAATAACTCTTGCCACAACTTAGGTGACTGTGAGACCTCAACCATTGAATAGCCGTTGATCTCAGTTAACTCATCGCCCGGCTTAAATCCCAGGCTGGTAAATATTTTTTTCTCTCTTTGTGGCCAGACCTTTACTGAATGCATTTTGCCATTCTTATTAACCGGTTGGAAGCGTACATAGCGCATTATAGAAATAGGGTTTTTCAATGCTTTTTGCTTAACCTCTTCAAGCTTTTTACGCTGGTTATCATTCAAAGACTTGGTGGCCGAAGGGGTTGCAGATTCAGCAAATACATTTTGTTGCTGAGTCATCTGTAGCTTTTCATTTAGACCGTTATTGCTAATCACAACATAGTCTTGATGAACCTCTTTAAGAACAACACCACGCTGTATTGACTCTTCCAAAGCATAACTTTCAGACTTGCCAGCTTTGGAAATAATCGCAACCGACATTTTTGGAGTAACCATCACGCCCAACAGCTGTAAATTGAGCCTTGTTTTTTTGACCTTCTTTTGCTCGACAACAACAGTCTTGGCTTCTTCTTGATTGCGGCCAAATAGATATGTTGGTGAAGCGACTAAAGTACTACCCGTAACCTGACGCTCATTACTCATCTCTGGAATTGAAAAAGCTGTCGGTTGCGGAGAATATAGCAACGCCCAAACCAGCTTCCCAAACATCCAGGCGAGAACCAGTATTAACCCCCAGGTTAAAAACCACCTAACATGTTGAATATTGACTACAATCGAGGACACAAAGCACCACAAAAACTAGTAAAAATAGGCAGCCATTATACTTCTTCAAATGAAAATTATTATATTTCTTAACGAAGAAAAAAGTGACTCGTAGAACTTTAAATATATTTACTGTTTAGTCCCAGCTTCTTA
>DBOI01000007.1 GCA_002299245.1 Hydrogenovibrio sp. UBA650 | reverse complement strand
CAAAATCAACCATAGCTCCGAATTCTTCGACCACCTGCCCGAAAGCGTTCCTGACCTTGCTACTATTGGTTTTGTAATCCTCAAAGCTTTCAAAATAAAATCCGTGTGCGTCCATATCATATGGCTGTGCGTATAATGTGACTGTCATTTTTCTTCCCCTTTTCAATGGGTATGGGTTGCTCATGCAACCCTGCCTCGTGGCGAACAGGGGGTGTGCAAGTGTCAAAAAATTCGACAGAGTCTGGGTGCGGCCCGCAAGCCATTCATGGCTGAGGACACGGCCTGTCTAATTTTCTTGATGCGCGCCGAGGGCGCAGCCCTAAGGCACACAGAATTTCAGCATAATAACCAGGATTGATATTGCGCGACCTCTTTGGACATGGTACTTATAGTCATCGAAAGGATTCGCGTTAAATGGGTAGAAATCTGAAAAGAGTGATTGCAGACGAAGGACTCGATAGGCGTGCAACCGGCTACTATTCAACACCTTCTTTTGTGTCTGATTATATTGCTAAACGACTTTATCAGATCAGATCAGATGCAAAAATTGCTCTTGACCCCTGTGTCGGCATGGGTGAAATGACAAGTGCCTTAGGTAGAGAAACAAAAAAAATTGGTATAGATATTTTGGATATGAATCCACTTAGTGTGGATGAGTTTATCAATGAAGATTTTTTAGAGTTAGCAGGTAATGAGCTGGTAGGTTCCCTATTCGGTCAACCTTTGCCAAATGCAGATATTATAATAGCAAACCCACCTTACAACTGCCATGAGACCGAATATATTAGGAAGAACAAAAAAAGACTGCAAGAAATTTTCGGTAAGCACACCACGCTGAACATGTACTCACTTTTTTTAAGTGCCATAATCAGAGTAGCTAAACCAAATACTGCAATTGGCCTTATCGTTCATGACTCTTTTCTCACTGCAAGAGGTCACGAGGCACTAAGAAAGCTTATCCTGAGCGAATGTGAAATCCACTATCTTCATCTATGTCCATCAGATTTGTTCCGTAATCAGGGGGCAGATGTCAGGACGTGCATATTGATTTTGACCAAGGGGATTAAAAAAAATAATGAAGTTTTTATTTCCCCGAGGCCAAGCTCAAAAGAAGAGCTACAAAGGATATTAACTGTTGGAGAATTTCAGTCAGTCGCGCGCGACAAATTGTGTTTAATCGGAGATGCTGATCGATCAGAATTCCTCATTAACGCCCCTCCCGAACTAATCGAACTTTTTTCTGAACCTCGTCTTGGTGAGATGTTTCCATGTATCACTGGTATCTCAACAGGTTTCGACAAAAAATACATCTCCAAAACTCAGTCCGAAGAGTTCGCCTATCCATTTTACAAAAACCCTGGATCACGACGTTTTTTTTCTAACCCTGACGGGTACATGGTAAGTAAATTTTTGGATATATCGAAGGTAATTCCTAATTTCATTGTTAGAAATAAAAATTACTTGTTTAAAGAGGGAATATCTTGTTCATCAATGGGAGTAGCATTTGGAGCCGCTATCCTTCCCAAGGACGCAACATTTGGTGTTAATGCGAATATAATAGTAGATGAAAGTGAAAAATGGTGGCTGCTAGCCTATCTTAATAGCAGCCTGTGCACTTATCTTGTACGGAGTATTTTATTACGATCAAATATGATCACGGCTGGCTATGTTAGCAGAATACCACTTCCAAATATATCTGCATCCACACGAACAGAATTGGCAGGGTTATCAAAAAAGGCTTACAATGAAAAGGTTTCACCTAAAGAAGCCACCTTGTATATAAGGTCAATAGACCAAGTTCTCTTTCGAGATTTGTCAATTTCAGAAGATACTCAGAATGAAATTCATCGTTTTTGTAGCGATGTTATAAAAAACACCTAACGGGCTGCTTTAACGCGTCTTTTTTCTGCTGCGACAGCCATTTCAGCTTCCAATTCTGTTATGAACTCATCTGTTGTTCGCGGCTGAGCTTTATCAATGTATTTATATTTTGACGATTGATAAGTTGCCATTGTTCGAAGGGTTGACGTAAACATCCGGTAGCCACGTAACTGGGACTACGTAACAATTATTAAGTGAAATAGACATTGGGTTTTCTTTGAATTCAATCTCAATTGTTGCTACCAATAAACAACAAGGATTGTTCTCCGATAAAAAGGAATGAAGTGCCGTAGCTTTCGAAATGTCGTCCTTATTTGTCCGTCCACCTTCAACCGCTGACTTTATATTTACAAATACTTTTGAACCATTAGGTGTTTGGTATTCAAAATCATAAACCCCGACCTCAGATGCTGCTGGAGCATAATTACTCAACCCAATCTCAAGAGCTTTCGATTCTAGGTTTTGTGAAATAACTTCTTCCAACAAGCGCCACACGGTTCGCCCTTTTGCAGCCTTTCGCCAACCAAAAGGAAATTGTGTACTATTTCCAATCGATACATCGCCTATAGAATCTAGCAAAGATTTCAAATTATTTTGAAGTTGTGTTGCAATTTCCTCAACATTTTTAATTTCGTTATTCATCAAGCCAGCCCTTAAAAAAAATAGGAACCGACACTTCAAGTGCATCACAAATTTTTATGATATTCATGAGGCTTATGTTTCGCTCACCACGTTCAACTCCCCCAATATAACTGCGATCTAGCTCACAAAGATCGGCAAGGTTTTCCTGCGAGATACTCCTTTTATTTCGAAGTGCACGCACACGAAACCCAAATGCTTTAAGATGTTTATCCGAATCGCCGTCCATCATCATATTCAGGGTGAAGAATTATTGCTTTTAAGTCCACGGACTTTGCGTACCATTAGCAGAGCTATGGTTGATTTTGGG
>DBOI01000073.1 GCA_002299245.1 Hydrogenovibrio sp. UBA650 | reverse complement strand
GTTTATTATCTGAATTCAGGACCCTCCCTTTCTAAAAAATACACATTTATACTTATCTATCGAGTCAACAACAAAGCTTAACACACAATAAAAATAATTGAGAATTATTATTAACTAGTATGATACTAACTGACTTTGTAAAAATGCATTTCCAGTTGGAATAGCAGACTATATTGCGGCTGGCTTAATTTGTTTTGCTCGTCATACCAAGTCACTTTGGGTTCCAGTTCAGCATAAAGCCAGTCTTTATAGATTCGTTGGCGCCAGTTAACAGCTAGGTCAACATAGTCAAAATCAATGCTTTGATTATCTGCTAACCAGTTTCCACTAACATAAATTGCTCTGGCACGAAGCGGAGAGACCTTGGAAAAGTGAATAAATCGCTGGTTGATGAGCACTTGATGATCTTGCCGCCACCAGGTTAAGCGGCTATCCCCACGAATCAAATTATCATGTTCAATTTTGAAATCAAAGATCTGCTCAAACTCCAACGCTAGACCACGGTCAGCCTCTAGATAAACCGTTTGTTGAGTTCGGCTTTCCAGCTGATCATCGAGCTGAGTTTTATATCGCTCTCTGTATTTAACAAATGGATTTGGCTTGACGATGCGACTCAATTTGAGACCGCTTTCAATATAGCTGAGTCGGTTTTTTGAGGCCTCAAATAGGTAACGTGCGCCAACCTGATTTAGACTTTCATCTGTCGCTCTGGTTTGACTCGCTGGTTGCCTAAGGGTATTTGGTAGCTCACCGGTTTCTTCACTCTCGGAGAAAGAGGAGAGAAATAACTTCCATCGGTGATTGGTTCTTGGCAGATCAATCTGCAGTTTAAAGTTTATATCGGAATCTGTTCTCCCACCCTGGTACCAAGTTAAAGGCAGATAAACCTTGAGTTTATTGCGTTTACCGGTAATCTCTAACTCATCACTACCAAAAAATCGATCCAAGCCTTCTCCAAAGCTATGTACATAATCGCCAATTGAAAGTTGTGTGCCTTCAAGATTACTAAGCCAGCTCTGAACATTGCTCTGATCAGCTTCAAGCATATCTGGATCTGGATCCGCATATGCACAAAATGCGGCTGGCGTGATAAATAGCACAGCAAGCCTTAAAGCTTTTATAATAGTTGCTTTTAATGAATTAGACATATAAAACTTGCAGCCATTTTCTATGAGCGATACCGTAAATCAAATCCAAGCTTCTTATCAGCCCGCTGAAGACAGGATACTCCTAAACATTAAAACCCTCAATGAACGCGTGTATTTAGCTTGGATCACACGCCGTTTTATGAAACTCATTATTCCGGTTTTACACGGCCAGCATCCGACATCTGGCAAGTCACTGTTTGATGAAAAAACATCCCAGATTCAACAGGTCGAGAAAGAAAAAAAGCAAATGATGGGGGATTATGACACCGCCTATCAGAAACCAGAAAACCCTGAATTTCCTCTAGGGGAAAGTCCAATTCTACTGTCTAAAATTACTTTTAAAGAGCTCTACTCTGATAAGGCAATGTTGGCTCTTGAACCGGAACATGGACAAGGAATTTTACTTCCATACCACCCGGATCTGCTCGGCCCGTTAATAAAGATATTTTCCCAGGCCTTAGTGCCCGCAGATTGGGCATTGGAACTTGACCCGATCCTAACTGTTCCAGAAGAAGCCAGTTTGCAGTGAATCCGCTAGAGTGAAATTTGCAAATCAATAGCTATCGCTAGTAATACGATCACGCCAATCCAGTGATTTTGCAAAAAAACTCTAAAAGCAATCTCGGTATTGTTTAATGCCAACCTTTTTAGATCGTATAAAAACCAGACAAATACAATTAACAGGCCTGCAAAGAAGATAGTTCCCAAATTAAATAGCAGGCCTGTTAAAACCAGCATTGCCAACATAACCATCTGGAAAAACCCGGTAATAGGCACCAACCTTTCACCAAATAGAATGGCGGTAGACTTGACGCCAATTTTCAGATCATCTTCCATATCGCCCACTGCGTATGCTGTGTCATAGATTAGTGACCAGATTAAAGTTGCTACAAAAATAGGCCAGGCCTGCCAGGGAACCTCGTTGAGAACAGCCGCAAAAGCCATCGGTATCGCCCAGGCAAAAGCAGCACCCAAAAAAGCCTGTGGCCAATGGGTATGACGTTTCATAAATGGGTATAGCGCCGCAAGAAAAACCGCTACCAAAGAGAGTATCACCGTTAGATAGTTGAGAGTCAGGACCAGGCCAAACGCAATCAGGCAGAGTAAGCCAAAAAACAACAGGGCATGTTTAGGTGAAATTTCGCCCGTTGCAATTGGTCGATGACAGGTACGTTCCACGTGGCCATCAAAATTACGATCTGCATAGTCATTAATCACACAACCTGCTGAGCGCATAAGAATGGCACCAAATAAAAATACAAAAATCAGATAAAGATCTGGCAGGCCACCACTAGCTAACCAAAGCGCCCAAAGAGCAGGCCATAAAACCAGATAAATTCCGACAGGCCTGTCAATTCGAGTTAAGGAGATATAAGCGGAAATTTTGCTCATAGGAATAAGCTAAAAAACTACAAGCTGTCGACCATTTCTTGAACTTCTGCGGCAGCATTAATAGAGACTTCTAGGTTAGCTCTTTCTTGTCCCTGACGGTCTTCATAGTTCATTGTTACTTTCTTATCAGCTGTCTCCCAGACAATCACATAGCCATAAGCAAGGATTTCCGTTTGCCCAACATCCTGGAAAGTAATCTCCCAGCCAGATTCGGCCATTTTGGCTTTAAAAGGGTCACATTTTTTTGGTTCTAAATTGAAATAACGCATATATAAACTACTTATTTTTAACTGGCTTCTGCCAGCCTTTTAGGGTCAATTGCTTAGAGCGAGACAGACTCAGCTCTTCCGGAGGAGCATCCTTGGTAATAGTTGAACCCGCTCCAATAGTGGCATTATCACCTAGTTTAACAGGCGCAACTAACTGAGTATCAGAACCAACGAAAACGCCATTACCAATAATTGTCTGGTGTTTATTTACCCCATCATAGTTACATGTAATCGTACCGGCACCAATATTACAATCAGAGCCCATTTGAGTGTCGCCCACATAACTGAGGTGGTTGACTTTAGAACCCTCACCGATGATGGCCTTTTTAGTTTCAACAAAATTACCGATGCGAACATCATCCGAAAGCACGCTTCCAGGACGGATTC
>DBOI01000083.1 GCA_002299245.1 Hydrogenovibrio sp. UBA650 | reverse complement strand
TCCCTGATGGCGATATGACTGATGATGAGTTTGTACCTTTATTAAACCAACGCGAAGGGGGTGCTGTTGAAGTAGATTCTAATAATATAGCTACTTCTAGCCCTAAAGCTGAATCAACTCCAACCCCCGCACCAGTTCCTAAACCTAAGCCAGCTTCAAAACCAATGGAAAAAACAAGTAAGCCCAAAGCAATGGCAGAGTCAACCGTTCGAGTTGATACTAAGCACTTAGATGAGATAATGAATTTAGTTGGAGAGCTGGTGCTAGTTAGAAATAGGTTTTTAACCTTAAAAGGCTCTGGTACAGAGCAGGAAGAACTTGCCACCGCTGTTGGCAACTTGGATCATGTGACTACCGATTTACAAGCATCTGTTATGAAAACACGAATGCAGCCTGTTAAAAAAGTATTTGGGCGTTTTCCTCGTGTGGTTAGGGACTTATCTAAAAACTTAGGTAAAGAAATTGAACTCCAATTAGAGGGAGAGGATACCGATTTAGATAAAAATTTAGTTGAAGCTTTAGCCGATCCGTTAGTTCATTTAGTCAGAAATTCAGTAGATCATGGCGTGGAAATGCCTGATGTTAGAGAAGCGGCAGGAAAACCAAGAAAAGGCATCGTGGTATTAGCAGCCAAACAAGAAGGTGACCATATTCTATTATCCATTACCGATGATGGTAAAGGAATGGATCCTGATGTTTTAAGAAAAAAAGCCGTAGAAAAAGGCATGATGGACGAACTTGCTGCTAGTCAGTTAGATGATAGTGCCGCCTTTCAACTTATTATGGCACCAGGTTTTTCGACAGCAGAAGAGGTAAGTGACATATCTGGTAGAGGGGTGGGCATGGATGTAGTAAAAACCATGATTACCAAACTAAATGGTTCAGTTGAAATTAATTCGGAGCTAGGAAAAGGCTCTCAAATTAATATTAGAGTTCCTTTAACCCTAGCTATTCTGCCCACATTGATGGTTTCTTTTGGTATAGATAGCTACGCAATTCCTTTAACTAGCGTACAAGAAATATTTGATTATGATAGTAGCCAAACTAATGAGATTGATGGGAAAATAATGGTTCGTCTAAGAGAAAAAAGTATTCCCCTATTATTTTTAGCGGATTGGTTGGCTCCAGACATTGATTCTACTGATCTTTCTGACTATAAAGTTATTATGGTTTCCATTGGTAACCAGAGAGCAGGTCTTGTTGTTCAGCAAGTAAATGGGCAAGAAGAGGTGGTTATTAAGCCCCTTGGCGTTATGATGAAAAATATCGATGGTTATGCTGGAGCGACTATTACTGGTAATGGTAGCGTAGCACTTATTTTAGATTTACCTGGCGTAATTCAACGCTTTCAATACCTATAAGAGGTAAGTATGGAAATTTCAACAACTAAAACCAATCAAGAAAATGATATGGAGTTTTTATCAGATGAGGAGCGAGAAAAATATTCCGGTCCGAGTGTGAGATGTGTTTTATTTGAGCTTAATTCTGAGATATATGGTATTAATGTTAAAAAAATTCGTGAAGTACTAAGAGTGGGGGTGATAAGAAGGGTTGAAGGTTCTGCCCACAATGTACTCGGAGTAATTAATGTTCGTGGGGTCATTGTCACGGTTGTCGATACTCGTATATCTTATGGAATCCAAAAAAAGGCGGTTGATGACCTTTCAAGAATTATTATTGTAGAGTTGGATTCAGAAAACATTGTAGGCATGATGGTTGATTGTGTTTTGGAAGTAAAAGATATTCCTGAAAAACAGTTTGAATCAATGGCTTCAACAAAAGAAGGGGCTTCTAGTTATTTACAAGCTATTGCCCACTTTCAAGACAGTGTAATCATTCTTATAGATGTAGATAAAATGTTTGATGAGTAACTATTGAAGAGCCTAAGTTCTTTCTTAATTAACTTCTTTGCCAGATAACTGATAAGCAAAAACAAGCACTTGTGCAACAGCTTCGTATAATAATTCAGGGATTTCATCATCAATTTCAACTTGCGAGAGCAGTTCGGTTAAATCGGAGTCTTGCTTAATAGGAATCCCATGCTCTTGAGCTATTTGTAATATTTGCTGAGCAATGATTCCAGAACCTTTTGCGGTTACTTTAGGTGCTGACTGATCGGAAGAATACTCCAAAGAAATAGCGATGGTTTTATCTAAGGTAATAGAGCGGTTAACATCATTAGACATTATACTGGAGAGGTGTAATTTGTTAATTTAGCTGGAGAGCATCACTTAATCCCACTCTATCAGCAGAAGAGGTTAATACTTCATTTTGGTTTTGCCAAGTAATTGTTTTGTTTGCTGCTAAAGCATCTCTTACTAATAAAGTAAGAAGCTGAAGCCCAGAAGTATCAATATTTTCTAAGCTTTCAGTATCAATTTTAATCTCTTTTTGTTCAGACTGAAACTCTAATTGTAAGGTTTCCTTTAAAGATTCTATATGGTGTATGGTTAACATTTCAGGTAGTTTAATAGCTAAATCACTCATCATTTATTCCTTGTTAGAATTCAATGGTAAATTTATAGGACTCGGTTGATAACTGACAGTAGTTTTTCTGGGCTAAAAGGTTTAACTATCCAGCCTGTTGCTCCAGCTTCTTTACCTTTTTG
>DBOI01000023.1 GCA_002299245.1 Hydrogenovibrio sp. UBA650 | reverse complement strand
ATGGCAACCTGTCTCTAATGAGCGGCGTTATGCTGGTTGCACTATTGCTAAAAGTTGGTGCCTTCCCTCTGTTTGCTTGGTTACCGGCAGCTTACCACACCCTACCAGGACCATTAATCGCTTTAGCAGGCGGACTGATCACCAAGCTGACCGCCTATGTCATTCTTAGACTGAGTGATTACGCTTTGGACTTTAGCCTCTACTATGAAGCTCTGGGATGGCTGGCAGTGATCACCATGATAAGCGGGGTATTAGGCGCGGCTTACCACTGGGACTTGAGAAGGATACTGGCATTCCACATTGTCAGTCAGATTGGTTTCTTGTTACTGGGTATCGCTTTGGCCAGCCCTACAGCTTCAACAGCAACAGGCCTGTTCATGCTGCACAATATTCTGGTTAAAACCAATCTGTTTCTGATCGCTGCGCTTATCTGGATGACTGCCGGTCACTATGATTTAAGAAACAATGGTGGCCTGCTAAAAGCCAGCCCGGTTTTGGCTATTGTATTTTTAATCAGTGCCTTAAGCCTGGTTGGTGTACCGCCAACCAGCGGTTTTTGGGGCAAACTGATGATTATCCATGAATCATTCAAGCAGGAGTATTTCATTTGGGGGGCCGCCGCTCTGTTTACTGGACTCCTGACCCTTTACTCAATGAGTAAAATATGGATCGAAGCCTTCTGGAGACCTCACCCAGAAAAAGCCAGTCAAAATTTGGTGATTCCAATATATCCGTTGGCAACTTTATTAGTTATTACCTTGTTTATTGTTCTAATGGGGCTAATTCCAGACCCCATTATTAGCTTTTTGAACAATGGACAAAACCAATACTGGGAGCAATGAAATGAAAAAACTCTCTGCCCTCATAATGCTAATCGTGAATTTCTTTAAATCTCTGCTCTTCTCTGCTTGGGATACCGCCAGAATAATACTGTTTGAGCCAAAGACAACAAACTCAGGTATCGCAACACTTAAATATGAAGACTTGCCTGTGAGCTCGGTGATTGTATTGAGCAACCTCATTACACTCACGCCAGGAACCTCTGTAGTTGATGTTGATATTGAGAGCAAACAGCTCACTCTGCACTTTTTAGATTTAAACCAGTTTGACGAAACCGTAGATAAAATTAACAGGGATTTCATTAAATACCTGACAGCATTTAATGGAGAACAGTCATGAGTTTATTAATGCTATTGGCGATCCTTTCAGGTCTTTGTGGTGCAGCCGGGGTTTTCCGTCTGTTAGTCGGCCCAACCATGACAGATCGTGTCATCGGCCTGGATTTACTGTTTGCACTGGCAATTATGCTTTGCTTAATCGCGGCATGGAATAGTCACAACACGGTTTTCATTGATGTTGCGATTGGACTTGCGTTGACAGGTTTAATTGCGACACTTTCCTGGGCAAGAATGATTGACCATACTGAAAGCAGACATCTTCACAACGAGGAGCAATAATTATGGAAACAATGCTGAACGCTCTAATCTGGGGGCTGGCAATTATATCGGTGGGTTTGATGATTATCGCAGCGATCGGAGTTACCAGATTAGCAGATGCCATGTCCAGACAGCATGCTGTCACTAAAGCAGGAACCATCTCTGTTGGAATCATGGCAATCAGTTTATCGAGTTATGCGATTTTTGTAGAGCTTGGCTCTGGTTGGATTATAAGATTGATCGTACTACTGTTATTACTTCTAATTTCCATACCGATAGCATCTAATGCCATAGCAAGAAGCGCACTCTATGAAAACAGCAAAGTGAATAACACAGACAAAGACATCACATCAACTCCACCAAGTAGTTTAATTGATAAGTAAGGACTCAAAGGCAATTGCAATATGTATTGATTATGCTAAGGCTATTTGCTTTAAAACACTTTTCAAGACTCTCTCCAATAAATAACACCATTTTCATTTACAATCTAGAAATTAGGAGTTAAAGTACTTCTAACAAAATACAGTTCACAGGAAGTTATTCAATGAAGCGAACAAATATACTATCGGGCATTCTTCTAGCAGCCGTAATTGCTACACCACCAGCCTATGTAAGCGCTGATGAAATCAATGTTTATTCAGCACGTAAAACCCAATTAATCAAACCTCTACTCGACAAGTTCACAGATCAGACCGGGATTGAGGTAAATTTGATTACCAGTAAGGCTGATGCCCTGCTAAAGCGACTCAAGTCTGAAGGTACCGACAGCCCTGCAGATGTATTGATTACCACTGATGCCGGTCGTTTACACCGTGCCAAAGAAGCCGGAGTACTCAAAGCAGAAATCAGTGCCGATGCATTAAACAGGGTGCCTGCTAACCTGCAAGACAAAGAGGGTTATTGGATTGGCTTGACCACCCGTTCACGTGTGATTGTTTATGCAAAAGATGCGATCGATCCAAAAGAGCTTTCAACCTATGAAGATCTTGCCGATCCAAAATGGGAAAACCGTATCTGTATCCGCTCATCAAACAATATCTACAATCAATCACTGGTTGCGTCTATGATCTCTCACCTGGGTGAAGAAGCGACTCAAAACTGGGCCAATGCATTTGTAAAAAACTTTGCACGCAAGCCTCAAGGCGGAGATCGTGATCAGGTTAAAGCGGTTGCAGCAGGCAAATGTGATCTCGCTGTCGTCAACACCTACTACCTCGGAAAAATGCTCAACGGTAAAGACGAAAGCCAAAAACGAGCAGCTCAGCGAGTCGATGTATTTTGGCCAAATCAGAATGACCGCGGAGCACATATTAATGTCAGTGGTATCGGCATTACCAAATCGTCGAAAAACACTGCCAGTGCCAATAAGCTGATCAACTTCATGCTTTCTGAAGAATCACAGGCCTGGTATGCAGAGACCAATAGTGAATACCCTGTTCTAGAAGGTGTGCCCGTCAGTGAAACCTTAAAATCCTGGGGAAAATTTAAAAGTGACAGTTTAAATCTCTCTAAACTCGGCGAGCTAAATGCTAAAGCCGTCAAAATAATGGACCGAGCTGGTTGGCGATAAATTTAACAGGCCTGTTACTATATAAAGCCCGCTGATGCGGGTTTTATTTTGCTTCTCAGTTTTAACAGGCCAGCTTCTCCTCTATAATTCAAAACTCTAACTAGATATAAGGTTAAATTATTTAATGCGATTCTCTCCAAAATTCTGGCTGTTTCTCAGCGTCGCAATTGCCGCGCTGTTAACTGTGCCTATTTGGGTTTTGGTAAGTTTCATTTTCGAGCCTGGCAATGAAAATTGGGCACATCTTGCTGATACCTTGCTTGCTGAATATGTTATTAATTCAATTGTGTTAATGGTTGGGGTCACAATTGGCACACTTGTATTTGGTGTACCAAGCGCATGGTTAATTAGCCACTATGAGTTCACCGGCAGTCGCTGGCTTCACTGGGCATTACTATTACCTTTAGCGGTTCCCGCCTATATCAGTGCCTACACCTATACTGGCCTGTTAGAATTTGAAGGCCCATTACAATCGATTCTAAGAGCTGAATACGGTCGCCAGGTCTCAAACTGGTTCCCAGAGATTCGTTCTCTCGGCGGCGCGATTGTTCTGTTTTCACTGGTGCTCTACCCTTACGTTTATCTTCTAAGTCGCAGTGCATTTGGCTCTCAGAGTCAGCAGGCCTTGGAAGCTGCTAGAACACTTGGTGCCGGCCCCTTTAAACGTTTTCGAAAAGTCGCCATTCCGATGGCAAGACCGGCGATTATTGCTGGAGTAACTTTGGCTCTTATGGAAACACTGG
>DBOI01000106.1 GCA_002299245.1 Hydrogenovibrio sp. UBA650 | reverse complement strand
AATTATTCAGCAACAATTGTTACGTAGGTACGTACTGGCTTACCTTTAGTTACAAAGGCTACAGAACCGTCTGCAGTTGCAAATAAAGTGTCGTCCTTACCGCGACCAACATTGTCACCAGCGTGGAACTTAGTTCCGCGTTGACGAACGATGATGCTACCAGCTGAAACTTGCTGACCACCAAATGCTTTCACGCCCAATCGTTTGGCGTTAGAATCGCGACCGTTTTTAGTACTACCAGCTGCCTTCTTATGAGCCATAGTCTAAGTCCTTTTGTTAACAGTGTTACCCCCTGCTCAGAAGTAACTCCCGTTTTGATTCAAATAAATTAACTAAAACTGTCTGAGTTTATCAGTGGTTTCTCAATGCAATTAAGCAGAGATTTTACCGATCTTAACTTCAGTATAGTTTTGGCGGTGGCCTTGCTTAGTTTTAGATCTGTTCTTACGACGACGGAACTTGATGATCGTTACTTTTTTACCGCGACCGTTTGCTTCAACAGTTGCTGCAACTTTAGCACCATCAACTAGTGGAGCACCAACTTTAACGTCTGCGCCTTCACCTACCATCAATACTTCGTCAAACTCTACCTTGTCACCAACTTCAGCGTTTAGAGACTCGATTCGTAGAACATCACCTTCACTAACACGATATTGCTTACCACCGGTTTTGATTACTGCGTACATAGATAATTCTCCCGGATATCTAATTTCTTTTTAATAAGCCGCTTTTTAGCGAGAGACGGAATTATATAGACTTTTTCAGGCAAGGTCAAAATTAATCAGTAAGCCTGTAAAAATATTTTTGACGTCCTTAAGTATTTGAAAAGAAAACAGGAATTATTGTTGTTGGTTTGGAAAAAAGCCGTCAACATAAGCTGGTACTAGCGTATGATTACCTTTCATACTAAAATACCCGGCTTTATGGTCAAGGAAGGCAGTTTACAAAGCCATTAATATTATGACTTTATCTGAGATTACAGCACTAATAAAAGATGACATAGAGGCGGTAGATCGGCTTATTCTAGAAAGGCTGTCTTCTGATGTTGTGCTAATTAACCAGATAGGACACTACATTATTAATAGTGGCGGTAAACGTCTACGCCCCCTCCTGGTTCTACTCTGCTCACGTGCCTGTGGATACAAAGGTACCGATCACCACACCATGGCAGCGGTGATTGAGTTCATTCACACATCTACTCTGCTTCACGATGATGTTGTAGACGAATCTGACACTCGCCGCGGCAATAAAACCGCTAATGAAGTTTGGGGCAATGCCGCCAGTGTTCTGGTAGGAGACTTTCTGTATTCGCGCTCTTTTGAAATGATGGTTGAACCTGGCATGATGAAAATAATGCAGGTTATGTCTGAAGCTACCAATGTGATTGCCGAAGGTGAAGTCCTGCAACTGCTAAACTGTCACGATGCAAATACTACCGAAGATCGCTATCTAGAAGTTATTCACCGCAAAACCGCTAAGCTATTTGAAGCAGCTACCCGTATGGGGCCGATTCTGGCACAGAAACCAGAACTTGAAGAATCATTCACCGCCTACGGCAAACATTTAGGCGCGGCGTTCCAGCTAATTGATGATGCGCTTGACTATACAGCAAATGAAGAAGAGTTAGGAAAAAATATTGGCGACGACCTCGCAGAAGGCAAGCCAACACTTCCCCTGATTTACGTATTACAAAATGGCAGTGAAGATGAGAAACAAGTGATCCGTCAAGCCATTGAAACTGATGGCATTAAGCTTCTAAATGAAGTGACAAAAATTATCCAAAACAGCGGTGCGATTGAATACACCAAAAAGGCTGCTCAAGCAGAGGCAAACTTGGCCAAAGATTCGCTAAGCAACTTTGAAAATTCAGAACTTAAAACCGCCTTACTTGCCTTAGCAGATCTTGCAGTAAACCGCTCCCACTAAAACTAACTCTTGTTAGCTTCAAGCTTGTTTTAATCTGGGCTTACGACGATCTTTAAAGCCTTTTTGCGAGTGTTTTTCTAGAGCTTTTTGTAGCTCTTCTTCTTCCTTCTGCGCGGCTGCAATTTTAATCTGCTCTTCAATTTCCTCTTGACGCTCGAGTTGAAAACGCTTGTAAAGATCCAGATTTGCCAATTTGGTTTTTTCCCAGTCGATTCGTCGCATCAACCAGCGAACCATAAATCGAACCACATGGCATTCATCCGCACTGGTGTAAATTAACTCAGCTTTTGGTCGATAACCATGCATTCGTTCAATAACAATTGTTCGCAGTTTTGTATCCGGTCTAATACGAAGAAAGCCTGTTTGGTACTCATCAAAACTGGTGCTGTAATAGACTCTAACGACTTTGTTCATACTATATACTGCTTTGGCAAGAATAGTTGATTCGTGCTTGCCATTCATACCAACCGTATGAATAAAAATATTCTGTGTCATTAACTGTCTGAAAAAGGACTCCACCTGCTCAAAAGCGAGCTCTTCTTTTAGACTAGCTTCATAATCAATAGTTTGCTGAATTATGGCTGAGCGCTTCTCTAGGACCTTAAAGAAATATTTTACTGCGGGTGTAATAGGCTTATTGTTTCTCATCAATTCTTTACCTCTAGACAGGTTAACGACCAGCCTGCAGATAATTGAGGAAAAATTCAACAACATCCAAGTTTGCGTAAATCAAAAAAAACATCATAATACTCCAATACGAAATTTCTCTTAGGCAAAACAGATCATGATTTCAACGGTTATCAAATCGATCACTCTTTCGCTGCTTTTTATGCTGGTTTCCGGATGCACTTCTTACGGAGTCATTACTAATGCGAAACAGAACTCCAAAGCAAAACCGGTAAATGATAATTACGCTATTAAATCCGTAATTCAGAACAAACCACAGGGCAAGATTGCATTTGTTCTGGCCTTCTCAGGTGGCGGAACTCGTGCGGCAGCCTTAGCTTACGGAGTGCTTAAGGAACTTGAAGAAACTCGCTTGGATGATGGCCAGCCCTTGCTAAATGAGGTCGACATTATCAGTGCCGTCTCTGGTGGCGCTTTTACTGCTGCCTATTATGGTTTAAATGGTAAAAAAACCTTTAAAAATTTTAGGGATAAAATCCTGTTGCAAGACATTGAATCAGAGCTTATCAGCGCCGTTATCAACCCACTTCGCTGGTTTTCTGAAACAGGTAGAACACAGTTGGCAATAGACTACTACAGCAAACATTTGTTTGCCGACAAGCGATTTGCAGATCTCAATAAACCCGGTAGTCCTTTAATTTTAATAAATGCCTCTGATCTCTCTAACGGAGTACGTTTTTCTTTTGTACAAGAGTATTTTGATTTTATCTGCTCTGACATCAATAAAATGCCGATAGGCAAGGCTGTTGCAGCTTCTACGGCGGTACCAGTGCTCTTCAATCCCGTAATCCTGAAAAACCACCAACCCTGCAATAACCACATTAAAACTCAGCTCCAAGCAGCCAAAAACTTTGCGATTGGTAATGAAGAACTTACTCAGGTTTTAGCTGGTCTCGAACAATATGGCGGTGACTACCCTTACCTACACCTTGTTGATGGTGGTATCACTGATAACCTTGGACTCAGAGCAGTCTATGAAGCTATTGAACTTGCAGGCGGCCCCAAGGCCTTTTTAAAAGCAGTAAACAAAAACCAAACCGAACACATTGTTACAATCTCAGTAGATGCATCAACCAAGTCAGGAGGAAGTGGGATCAACTTATCAAATAAAGTCCCAACAACGCTGCAAACAGTTAATGCTATTACCGACATCCAGATTCATCGCTATAACAGGGCCACAAATGAACTCTTTAAAGACAGCATGCGCAAATGGAGTGAACAACTATCAACAGAAAACAACCAGGTCAAACCACATTTTATACAACTTAACTTCACTCAACTAGAATCAGATCATCATCGCCAGACTTTTAATCAAATTCCGACCAGCCTGGAATTAACTGAAGATCAAATTGACCTACTAATTTCAGCAGGCCAGCGCCTTCTTAGAGAGAACCCTAATTTTCAAAACCTTATGCAAAAACTTCGAGCTAACTGAAAGTTTTTCTCTCCAAAGTGCAGCTATTGCATCAAGCAAGCCCTTGTGAGATGCTAGCTAGATACCTAAAGTTTCATTTTGTTAGAGCAGCTAACAGTGGTTCATTTTTAGCGGATTTTGGATCAGACTTAATGTCAAAACTATTTGAGCAAAAGATCATAAACATGTCAGATACGGATTCTCGAATCCGTATTATTTTAGCTGTGATATTTACTGTTGCAGCGGTATATACTGGATCTTACTGGCTGTTAATTCCTGTATTTCTTTTGCAATTAACCGCATTTACAGGGCACCGCTATGTTTACGATCTACTCGGCATAAACCCGCACCTGGTAAAGCACAATGAAATGCTCTCACTTCTGCCTAGGTACAACCCTTCTCCAGTCATTATTTTTGATGACCAGGGTCAAAGAGTCTTTGCTAATCAGCCGGCTCAAAAGGAACTCAAAGATATAGAGTCGATTGATGAAATTGACGATGAAATACCTAAAAACATAAAGCAGATTATCGCGACTGACGGCCAGCGGACACTAATATTCAAAACCGACCATGCTACTTACTTAATCACATTGGTTGGCGTTGCCTCTGAAAACCTGTTAATGGCCTACTCAAAGGACGTTTCAGAAGCCGTAAAAACCAGTGAAGAAATTATTCACACACAAAAAGAAATTGTCTACAGAATGGGAGAAATTGCCGAAACGCGCTCCAAAGAAACTGGCCAACACGTCAAAAGAGTCGCAGAGTACTCAGGCTTGATTGCGCATAAACTCGGCTTGCCTGATGATGAAGTAAATCTTATAAAAATGGCCTCTCCAATGCACGATATAGGCAAAGTGGGGATTCCGGATACCATTTTGAACAAACCGGATAAACTCGATCCTGAAGAGTGGAAAACCATGCAGGCTCACACCACAATTGGCTACAATTTACTAAAACACTCTGAACGTCCAATTCTAAAAACTTCTGCAATTATTGCCAGAGACCACCACGAAAAATTTGATGGCAGTGGATACCCGAATGGCGTGGCGGGTGAGAATATTCATATCTACGCGCGCATAACTGCGGTAGCAGATGTTTTTGATGCTCTCGGTAGTGACCGTGTTTACAAGAAGGCTTGGGCAATGGATAAAATTATTGCCTTGTTTGAAGAGCAGCGTGGCAAACATTTTGATCCTCAATTAACCGATATTTTGCTGAATAATTTAGATGACTTTATAGGCATCAGGGACAGATACACAGATGAGATCTAAAACCCTAGAATACTTAAATTTTTTTGAAAAAACACTTAATTTACCAGGTATTGCATGGTGGCTTATCGATTATCGAGAAGACGACTCCTGCTTCTATTGTAATCAAAACATGTGTGATTTTTTCTATCTCGATAGCGACCTGGAAAAACATAGCATTTCTGAAACCTGTCCAATTGCCGGCGACTATAACAAACAAGTTCAAGAGGCTGATGAGTTAATCGCCAACCAAATCATAAGCGAATACACGCAAATGCTGGATGGCAAAGCCGATGCCTATAACAACCGTTTTCCTTTTTTCTGTATCAAAACTCAAAAAACTCATTACTTCAGCAGTAGAGCGAAAGTCCTTGAGAAAGACAAAAACGGTAAACCGGAGATTATCTACGGCATTATTGAAGATATTTCGGCAGAAATGGAAAAAACCAAGCTGCTAGAAAAACTATCTGAAAGAGATCCGTTGACTGAATTATACAACCGCTTGAGTCTGGACAAGTTTCTCTATCACAATGTACAGCGTTTCAAACGCCAACAACCCCCCTTCTCTGTTCTATTTATCGATATTGATGACTTTAAAGAGATAAACGATACATTTGGCCACCAGGTTGGCGATCAGGTTTTACAAGATAGTGCCAAGGTTATTTTATCGACCATACGTGAAGTTGACATTGCTGGACGCTGGGGTGGCGAAGAGTTTATGGTAATTTGTGAAGAAACCAATCGAGAACAAGCCAGAGAATTAGCTACTCGTCTCCACAACAGTATTAAAGAAAACAATATCGCCAAAGTGTTCGATATTACAATCAGTATAGGCTGTTCCGAATTTTTAGAGGATGATACTCTGCCGGGATTTATCCATAGAGTGGACAAAGCTATGTATCAATCAAAGACCAGCGGCAAGAATCAGACTACAATCTTCTAAACTTCTATTTGTGAATAAAAAAGCCCGCTTTCGCGGGCTTAATTTAAACAATTCAACAAAACTACATTTGTTGTACGTTAAAACGGAACATCATCGTCAT